>JANMYC010000807.1:0-6015 GCA_031381715.1 Saprospiraceae bacterium | reverse complement strand
GGCTCAATTGGTTCAAATACGCATCGGCTTCGTAAGGGATGCGCTCCCTGTCGCCGTCCACGTAAAGACCCGCAAACGAGGTTTCTTTTATCGAATATTTGCATAAATCCCATACTTGATTGAGAATAGTGTCCGAACTATTGAAATGGCTTTGGTCGTCCTCCCAATACGTGTGATATGCCATTTGTGTCAAGTCATTTGTCATGATACTTTCCACCGCATTCTCAATTTCACAGTACCGATAGGGCAACAAAACGGGGAAACTGTCGGGCATTTGCACCGCCATATCTTTTTTAGTATTGCGCTGGTCGGGCTTGATTGGGAGTGTGTATTTACTTTGATTTGGTGATACAGCCAACTTGATTTCTTGATACCGAATCGTGCCTTTCGGCTTGCGATTGAGGCGACCATCCACCAACTCCTCCCCTATTCTGACTATTAGTGTATCTTGCTTTTTTGCCGCATATTGAAACTCTAAATTGGCAAAAGCGTCTTTGCCGAAGTCAATAAAATAGCTGTTTGCGCCCGTTTTCACAAGGGATTTAGGCTTAATTTTATCAATTTGGAAGAAATTAGCCGTTGAGATACCCCCCTCAGTATTTTGCCCATTTTTCACTTGAAAAGACTGACTTTCAGAATAATCACCCGTCCGATTGCTTTCATCCCAAATGCGGACTTTCCAAAAATAAGTATTGCCCGATTTAAGCGATTCGCCACCGTGCGTAACGTTGTAAGATGCGCTTTTTCGCACTTGCCCACTGTTCCAAACGTCGCCGATATTGTTGTCAATATTGGCTTTTGAAGACGCGACTAAAATTTGATAAGCTGATTGTGAAATCGCTTCTTTTGGCACAAGCCAAGCGTATTCGGGTTTAGTGTCTTTAATAAAAACAGTGGCAGGTTGGCGAATATATTCCACCGATAATCCCGTTGGAACACCGCCAAAAGGGTCTTTGAATTGACGAATAGACCCCTCAGTATTTTGGCGCATTTTTGCCAAAACGTCTGAATATTTCGGGTTTTTAGCGAGATTATTTATCTCTTTTGGGTCATTTTTAAGGTCGTAAAGTTCTTCCCAATTTTTATCATTGACGTATCTGAAATACTTAAAATCCTTTGTTCTTACACCTTCACTTGGCGGAATATTGTCGAATTCCCACAAATGTTCCAACAAAACAGTGTCTCGTCCCAATGATTTTGATACGCCTTTTACTATTGGAAACAAACTTTTGCCCTGCCAATTTTTAGGGGCTGCCACACCCGCCATGTCCGCAATGGTGGTGGAAATATCCACGTTCAAAGCCTGTTCGTTGATGTCTTGATGCTTATTAAGGCGAGGGTCAAAAATAATGAGGGGAACACGCACCGAAAGGTCGTACATCAGCCATTTATCAGCCAATTGTCTTTCACCCAAAAAGTAGCCATTATCCCCCATCAAAATAATGATCGTGTTTTTGTCCAAACCTTGTTTTTTAAGTTGCGCGCGGATTTTAGCAATTTCCAAATCCACCCCCGCAATCATGCGGTAATAGCCTTTGACCATGCGCTGATATTTTTCGGGATTGTCAAAACGCCACTTCCAGCGTACTCGATTGAAACCCGCTTTTACGGCATCGGGTTGGGCGTTGAAATATTTATCTTCGCCTAAATCGGGTGCAGGAATGGTGACATCTTTGAGCAAATCTGCCGTTTGTTCGTCGTAAAAATATTGCTCGGCTGCATTATCGTGAGCGTGCGGTGCGCTGAAACTTAGCGACAAGCAAAACGGCTTATCGGCAGGTGCTTTTGCAATGAAATCAATGGCTTTTTGCCCCGTATAGCGGGTCAAATGGACGGTATCTTTCCCAATTTTTTTAAAAAAATAGCCTCTTCTATCTGGGTAAGCCCCATTTCTATCATAGTCTTCATGTACGTCAAAGAGCGCATCCATTTGGTCGTATTTAACGCCAAATTTTCCATAAAACCCCGTGTAATAACCTGCCCCCCTCAGTATTTTGGGGTAAGCATTGGTCATGTATTCATCTTTGATATTCCCCGTTTGAAAGGTGTAACGGTGCGCTCTTTCGTACATACCACTTAAAATGGTGGCTCGGCTTGCTGCACATATTGGTGTTGAGGACATGGCGTGTCGGAAATACGTGCCCGATTGCGCCAACTTATCCATTTCGGGTGTAATGGCTAATTTATTACCCGCGTAACCCAAGGCATCGTAACGGTGGTCGTCCGTTAGGATGAAAATGATATTGGGTTGTTGATTTGACCCTTGCTTATTGGATTGGATTTGGGTAAAAGATACGGCAGGATTAATTATTACAAGAAACAGCAATAACCAAACGGGTAATAGTCTTTTCATAATATTGAATTTTTAAACATGAACCAATAAAATTGAGGGGTCAAGATATTTGAAATTTAACCTTACCCCTCAGTATTTTTTGGTTTTCAATCAAAACGCTGCAATTCCTGCATAGTTATCGACAATATGCCCAATGCCATTGCCAAAAATATAATTGTGGCGCAAAACCCCAAAAGTTCTTTTCGTTGTCGGTAAGTTGGCTGAACTATTAATCGTCAACGAATAACGTTCGTTACGAGAGACTGTCATTATGCTGTTAGGAGCAGTACCTAAGGTATTAAATTCGTACTGTGTCCCAAAGATGGGAACTGCAATTACTTGGTCAACGTAGGCATCGATGATATGGTACTTCAACAGATTAGTCAAGCGCACTTTATTGGCGTCGGTTATTGGCGTTAATTTACCCGTTGCGGAACCCGTTATCAACTGCAAAATCTTTCCCGTTCCTGCGAAGGCAGTGTTATTGAGCAATAAAAAAGTCCGGCTCCCACCCGCTTTGCTGTACTCGGCTTCCAAACCTGTAAGTTTCACAGCTTCGATGAGATAGTCAAATTTGTTTGATGCGAAAATTTTAGCCGTATCTGGCGTTCTTTCTTTTTGTACCCAATCCCAAGCACTTTGGTCTTTGAAAGTGGTCAAAGTGGGTGTTTCGGGGACGAACTCGAAAGGCTCTTGTAACTTTAAGTTGCAGCCCATCAATAAGCATAAAACTATGGTTATCAATAAATTAAATGTGTTTTTTTGAATTATATTTTTCATTGAAAATTTTCTTTTAAAATTGAACATTAAAAAACGGGTTATCACCCCCTCAGTATTTTAGCCTATTTTATAACTCAATACTGTCAATACCCCGGCGTTTGCGTCAAAAGTGGGTTATCAATCAAATGTTTTTGAAAAATAGGGAACAGCAATTTATCTTCTTTTTGACCATTAATGGGACCCATCACTTCCACCGCTTTACCCGTTCTTATTAAATCCCACCAACGTTTGCCTTCGGCGATTAATTCCATTTGACGTTCATCTAAAAGGATGTTTTCAAGTTCCGCTTTGTCTTTAAATTCTGTTGCCACCACACGCGGGAGTTGTCGAGCATCTCTAATTTGGTTCAATAGACCTAAAGCAACCGTTGTATTACCCAACTGATTTTCCGCTTCGGCAAGCATCAATAATATATCGGCATAGCGAAAAATATGAATATTTGAATTGTCTGTATTGGGGTTATAATTCGCTTTTTGATACTTAGCTACCCGAGACAAGCCTATGCCTCGACCTTGCTCTTTACATTCAACATAACGCCAATCTCCGTATAAATTTAAACCCGCTGTTGTCTTGGTTTTAGGCGGAAAAGTGGGGTATTTAGCTGTCCACAATGCCGAGTCAATTGGAAATTTAGCAATCCACTTGTTTTCTAAACGGGCAGAAATATAGAAATCGGGCAAACCCGCAAAGAATATCGCATACACGCCCGAACGGTCAGCATCTTCCGTCAATTCGTAACGGATGGAAAATATTAACTCTGTACCTGTCATAAATTTGCCCCCCAAAACAAGGTCATTGAGGAACATTTTTGCCCATGCGTCACGTGTGGTCGTTAGGCTATATACTTTCAAATTAACGATTTTATCCAAGGCTACTTTCGCTTTTGCATAGTCTTTTAGGTGCATATACACTTGCGCTTGAAACGCCCAAATACTGGCTTTTGAAAAACGAAATGGGTCGGTATTTTTTCCCATAAGTTTTTCTGCTTCGAGCATATCGGGAATGACTATGTCATTCAAGATTTTCTGTCCGTCCGTTTTAGGCTTTTTCAACTCTTGGTCTAAGCCTTGAATGGCTTCGGTGAAAAGCGGTAATGCACCCCATACTCTGACCCCGTCGAAATAGGCATAAGCGCGCAACATACGGGCTTCTGCCAACAAATCCTTATTAAAACCCGCTATTTGGGGTATTTTTTGAATGGCAAGATTGGCTCTGCCTATCATCAAATAGAAATTATTCCAACGCAAAACCCCTGTATTGGAGGCTTGCAAAGTGTTTTTCAACATCTCTAACCCCCCTCCCGTAGTGGTAGATGATGGGTCGTAATTGTCCGCTCGCAATTCGCCCCATTGAAAATATTTTGCGTTGTACGTTTTTTGCATCGCATCGTAAATGGCTGTTACCCCCGACTCGGCATCTGCGTTGGTGAGCCAAAAGTTATTGTCTCCGATTTGACTAAAAGGTTGTTCATTTAAGGCTTTTTCACAAGCACTGAATAAGCTTACTGATAATAAGCATAATATCGTATTTTTTATAAAAATATTTATTTTCATCATTCTAATATTTTATTTTCAAAAAATGAATTTGAAATGTCGGAAACATGTCCCCTCAGTATTTTGAGCATTTTGGGCATTTAAAACTGTGCTTTCATACCCAAAATAAAATCTCGCTTATTCGGATAGCGCAAATTATCTTGACCCGGTTGCAAAGGATTCCCCCTTGAACCCAGTTCAGGATTGTAGCCCGGGTAGTTGGTGAAAGTCATAATATTATTCACTGAAAAATTGAAGGTGACATTGCTGACAAATTTTATACTCTTATATAAAGATTCGGGCAAGCTATAATTCAGGCGAACACTCCGCCATTTGATATAATCACCTTTGTCAATGTATTGCGAGTTAGGTCCCAATTGATTTTGGGTTCTGTTACGGTCTAAAGTTGCAAATTCTGATACATCGCCCGCTTTTATCCATGCGCCACGGATGCGTACTGGTGAGGGTGTTTCATTGGCTGAATTGAGGTCATTGCGCTGTTGGTCATAATTTCTGAAAATTTGATTGCCAAAATTGTAGTCCGTCAATATACCCAGCGATAGACCTTTATATTTAAACTCATTAAAAAAGCCACCAAAATATTTTGCCAAACCATTGCCGATAATAGTACGGTCTTTTGCACCATCAATCAAAAAATCGTTATTCAAATCTGCCCACCAAATATCACCACCGCCCAGAGTACGACCACCTAACTTTATTTGGTTGACAGTTCCTGTGTAAGCGCTGCCATTTAAGTTATAGCTTTTAAATTTACCCCCATCATCAAAAGTTGGGGTTAGTTGTTCACCCGTACTCGTAAAGGCATTACTCTCGTTATAAGAGAAAATACCCTTGTTAATATAGCCCAAAAAATTGCCCAAAGACTCCCCTTCTCTAATGATAAAATTACCAGTTTGGAACTCCGTACCATTCGCCAAATTCAAGACTTTATTTTTTAAAAACGTGATATTAAAGCTACTGAACCATTCAAAACCCCCTTTTTTAATGGGCGACCCGCTCAAACTAATATCAATACCTTTATTTTGAACCGAACCAGTATTTCGGCGCACACTTGAATATCCCGTTTCTTCGGGCACTGGCACATCATATAAAAGGTCTTTTGTTGTTTTATCCCAAAAATCCACAGTCAATGACAAACGATTGCGCAACATACTGGCATCAATACCTAAATTTTGAGAAACGGTGCTTTCCCAACCCAAAAACGGATTGGCAATTTGGAAAGGAGCGACCCCATTGGTAGCATTGTAAAAAGAACCTGGGCGATACAAAAAGCGGCTTTCGTAGTCACCAATGCGCTCGTTACCCGTTGCGCCAAGGCTGTACCTAATCATTAGGTTACTCACTTGGTCG
>JANMYC010000739.1:0-3004 GCA_031381715.1 Saprospiraceae bacterium | reverse complement strand
CGCTTCAAAAATTGATGTCAGCATCAATAATAACCTTTTTACAAGTTATCTTTTCTCGCAAGAAGAAAAATACCCGTTCTTTTTCCCTGTCAATGGCCCTTCAAATGCCAGCGTTACGTCCATGCGTAATGGCAATTATCCCCACCACAGTTCTTTGTTTTTTGGTTGTGATTTTGTCAATGGCGGCAATTATTGGCAAGAAGGCTTGGAAAGAGGGCAAATTATTTCACTGCGGGCAGATATTATCCCATCGGACACGACGAAAGTGATTATTGAAAACGAGTGTATCTGGCGGCGACCCAATGCGAGTGCACCCATTAAAGATTTGCGTAAAATCACCATTACAGCTCCTTCAAAAGAGCTTTTTCAGATTGATTTTGACATTATATTGGAAATGCTCATGGACGTGACGATTAAAAAAACCAACCATTCTCTTTTTAGCGGACGCATGGATGCCGACCTTGCTGTGACGAATGGTGGCACCATGGTTAATGCCGAAGGTGAAAAAGGCGAAAAAGCAACATTTGGGAAAAAATCAGCGTGGATGGATTGCTACGGCAAACGGGGGGATAAAATTGAAGGCATGGCAATTATGCAACATCCCTCCAACGAATGGTATCCTTCCCCATGGTTCACCCGTGACTATGGTTTTTTTTCACCAACCCCCATGTTTTGGCCTCAGAACGATAAAGAAACAACCTTAAAAAAAGGGCAAACCATCCAACTTAAATACCGCGTATTGGTACATTCAGGCGATGTGGTGTCCGCTAAAATTGCCGAACAATTTGAGCAATATAAATCGAAATAAGCGATTGGGCACGATAAATCAGTAAAATACTGAGGGGGTACTTTTATTATAATATATTGATTTTAAATCAATTAAAATTTAAAAAATCAGAATAATGCAACGTAGGAAATTTATAAAACAAACTTTGACGGGCGTAGCCGCTACGACGTTTGGCTTTCCAACCATCGTCCCCGCTTCCGTATTCGGCAAAAATGCACCGAGCAACAAAATCAATATTGGTCAAATTGGCTGCGGACGGATTGGGCGCGACCACGATTTGCCGGGCACACTCCAACATGATGTCGCACGAGTTATGGCAGTCTGCGATTTGGACAGCAATCGGCTCAAAGATGGTAAAGTGTTAGTCGAGGAGTTTTATAAAAAAAAGACGGGCAAAGACAAATACATGGATGTCAAAATGTACGACGATTACCGTGAAATGCTTTTAAACAAAGACATTGATGCCGTTATTATCAGTACACCCGATTTTTGGCACGCGCAACCCGCCATGGAAGCCGCGCTTGCAGGAAAAGATATTTATCTACAAAAACCAACGTCTTTGACCATTGCCGAAGGGCGCATGTTGAGCGATGTCATTAAAAAAACGGGGAGAATATTGCAAGTAGGTACGCAACAACGCTCATCTGAACAGTTCCGAGTCGCCGCCGAATTGGTCAGAAACGGACGCATTGGCAAACTGCACACCATAAAAATTGGACTTCCTGGCGACCCTTCTGGACCTGCCGCGCCAGCAATGCCCGTACCCAAAGGATTTAATTACAATGCATGGTTAGGCTCTACGCCCGAAATGCCTTACACCGAAAAAGGCGTTCATCCACAAGTGGGCTACGGTCGCCCGGGTTGGTTGCGGATTGAACAATTTGGCGCGGGTATGATTACGGGTTGGGGACAACACCACTACGATATTGCCGCTTGGGGTATGGACACCGAATACATGGGACCCACGTCCGTGCAAGCCGTAGCCGAGTTTCCTAAATCGGGTCTGTGGAATGTTCATGGCGATTTTATGGCAAAAGCGGACTACGCCAACGGTGTCACGGTATATACAAGTGGCGGCTATCTCAACGGTATTCGGTTTGAAGGTACTGAGGGGTGGATTTTCGTATCAAGAGGTGATTATCAAGCTTCCGCAAGCGACCCTACTTCAAAAACCAAAAGCCCCAAATTAGATGCCAGCGACCCAAAACTCCTAACTTCGGTCATTGGCGAAAAAGAAATTCATCTCTACAATAGTGCCGAACAACATGGCAATTGGCTCGATTGTATCCAAAGTAGAAAAGAGCCAATTTCACCCGTAGAAATCGGTCATCGCACGTGCAGCGTCTGTTTGATAACCCATATTTCCATGAAGTTGCAAAGAAAATTGAATTGGGATCCCATCAAGGAGCGTTTTATCAACGATGAAGAAGCCAACAAAATGCTTTCGCGTACGCAAAGAAAACCGTATGGCACTAATTACATAAAAATGTAAATAGTCCGCTTTGCTCGCAGAAAGCGGTACTTGCAGAATTTTACCCCCTCAGTATTGGAGGCTTTTTATAAATTTAAACCCTTGTTTTAAGAAAGTTTATTAAGTCAATACTATGAATAATTACGCTTTTCGCTGTGCGCTGTTGGGTGTATTAATCTGTTTTTTCACCAAATCTATATCTGCCCAACCCAACAATAAAACCACCCAATTAATATCCGCTACTCAAGCCGATACATGGTTGGCAACGGATGGCATTGGTCGCTCAGTGACAACGGCTGCCCAAAATGGGGTTATTTGCAAAGACCGTTATGTGGGTATTTTTTACTTTATTTGGCAAGGCGCACACGGTTACGATAAGCATACAAAACCCAATAATGATGAAGGGGTTAAAGAAAAATCGTCTTTCGATACGCTCAGTCCTTACGATATTTCAAAAATTCTGGCTGAAGATCCAAAAAATCCTAAATATGGACCCAATCACGCTTTTCACCATTGGGGCGAACCTTATTTTGGCTATTATCTTCCCGATGATGAATGGGTTATCCGTAAACATGGGCAAATGCTGTCCGATGCAGGGGTTGATGTCTTGATTTTAGATGCCACGAATACGTCTATCTACTTACCGCAAGTGACTAAAATTGTTGAAACGTTCCGTAAAATGCGTCAAGAAGGGCAAACAACGCCCGAATTTGCTTTTATTGTTAACAGTGCGCCTGAAAAAACGG
>JANMYC010000718.1:0-2360 GCA_031381715.1 Saprospiraceae bacterium | reverse complement strand
TTGAAATTTCAATAAGTACCTCGAACCAAACTATGTGAAGGAATTCTTTTTCCAATTACATTCAGGTTTCTTATGTGCTGCTTTTTTTTGCAAAGTTATATAATTTGACGTTGGCGCCCTTACGCGCCCGATTACTATGTGTTTCAAAAAAAGAAAGTGTTAACTGTGTGATGAAACATCCCAATGTTCTGATAAACAATTATTTAGCAGCGAAAATGTATTTACGGCACTGTCAATAATTTCGTCTTCTTTGGCGGTGGTTGCACCTGCTTCACAAAGTAATTGCAGGAAACTTTTCCACATACTGCCTGTTTGCCCAGCATAAGCTGTTAAATACATTGTTTTTCCAGCAACTGAATCACCTAAAACTTTTGACAAATGTCGGCTGATAATTTGCCCACCAAGTGTAGAACCTTCCAGCACATACATACCGCCTAATGCAGCGGCGTCAGTTTGATAATGCGAACTGAAGAGTTCATCGTTTACGTAAGGCTTTGCTGCCGTATGGTTCATCAGTGCAAGGTCGGCTTGTATAAGATGCGCCTTTCTTCTATCATCGAGTTGCAGCAATTGGTACGGCTGTAATAATGGAAATACCATTTTTTCAAAACCATGCACAAAGCCGTACATACTTTTAAGGTATTGGGCATACTGAGTCGTGGTTACACGCTCGCTCATCAATGATTGAGAAATACTGTTTTGCTCAATCAACTGGTGACTGTTTGCTGTTTTGCTCCGTAGTTGCTGTAAAAAAGTGGTTGGCTCCAAGTGTAGCTGTTTTAAAAATTAGATTTTAATAGACAGTTTATTTTAACCCTTCCCAATTAAGGGAGAGGCATTTTTCCATCATGTTTTTAAATTGGGTGTAGCTGACGGGTTTGGCAAGGTATAAATCGGCGCCGCCTTCATAAGCAGTTTCTATTTGTTGCGCTTGAGATGACGTGGAGAGTATAACGATTTTGATACTGTTCCATTTTTCGTTGCCTTTGATTTCAGTCAGACATTGGAAACCGTTTTTATGGGGCATATTCAAATCAAGAAAAATCATTTCGGGTAGTGTGGTTGCTTGTTTCAAAAAAGCCATTAACAAATTACCGTCTGCTGCTACTTTAACAATTATATCCTGATTCAATTCAGATAAAACACTTTGAAAAAGAAGTACATCTTCCTCATCATCCTCGGCAAGCAATACATTTTTTATTTGAGTTTCGTTCATAACTTGTTATAAAGTTTAGCTTTTCAGTAAAAAACACTGCCTGTTTTGCAGTTATAGGGTATTTTTATCCATTAGCCTGTCGAGTGTCGTTTCAATTATATTTTTCAGTTCTTCAAAACTGTCGGGCTTGCGTATAAAAGCCGCTGCACCTATTCTTGTAAGCGTGTTTATTAGATTCAGTTCAAACTCAATATTTCTGGCAAAAGAACACGTGAACATCACCACCTGCAATTCTTGGAGTTTTACATTTTCTTTAATCTCGAGGAGGCATTCGTAACCCGTTTTATGGGGCATACTCAAATCCAGAAAAAGGATATCGGCACTGCTGGTATTGCTTGAATTTTTAATTAGGTATCTCATCAGTTCCTCGCCGTTCCTAAATGTCGTGAGTTTTGTGGGAATGGACAACTCAGACAGCACATTTTTAAAAAAAATCTGATCCTCCAGGTCGTCTTCCGCAAGGAGTATACTAAGCGGCTTAGTCATTTTAATTTTACACTGTTATTTATTTTGATATATTTCTTTTTCCATGCAGTTGTCCACCAAATTTGACTCACTACTTGCCAACGCAAATTTCGATGTTTTACGATAAATAATTGTTACACAATTTTTGCAAAAACTTACATAATTCACACATTTTTGAGCCCGAAAGTTTGAGCCGAATAAGCAAGCGGATTTACACCGAAGAAAAGTCTTGACATAAGTCAACGTCTGCACATTCCTTGCCCTCCTACCTTTGTCTCATTAAATAACTAAAATTGTAAAAAAGATATCCTAAAATCTGTCAACTTATTTCAGGAAAATACAGACGATTCAAATAGAGCAATAATCGGTTTTATGTTTACTTAACAATATGCAAAACCTGTCTTGTCCTGAAAAAAGTTT
Source organism: Saprospiraceae bacterium (assembly GCA_031381715.1). Taxonomy (GTDB): domain Bacteria; phylum Bacteroidota; class Bacteroidia; order Chitinophagales; family Saprospiraceae; genus JAAFJT01. The sequence continues at coordinate 259 of JANMYC010000718.1, read as the reverse complement.
AGTACCCAATGACAGAAATGCAAAGAACCGACACCCAACAAGAAATATCGGTTCTTTGTTAATGCCAAAATCTTAATTATCGCTCAATCACTACCCGTTGCGAAGCGAGTTTATCACCCACTTTGAGTTGGACAAAATACAAACCTGTTGTCCATTTGCTGCAATCAAGTGAAAACAATTGACTGCCTTCCATGACTGTATATTTTTGAATAGTTTGGACGCTGCCTTGTGCATTGAACACCGTTATCACGGCTTCACT
>JANMYC010000704.1:0-3742 GCA_031381715.1 Saprospiraceae bacterium | reverse complement strand
GGTTCACTACTTTTAGGAATGTCTTTTTCTGATTTTTGATTGGGTTTCGCATCCGCAGTTTTTTCTTCAATAACATTTGGCGTTTGAGTAAAATAAACGGAATCAGCGGCTTGGATACTTTCGGTGGGTGCTGCCGCTATTTTTGAATCAGCATCAGCGGCACTATCAAGTGGTTTTGTGAAAAGCCATATACTTGCAGCAGCTAATACAGCCACCGATGCAGCCGCCATGAGCGCGGTGCGTAAATATCGGATAGGCGTACGGACTACTTTTAAAGGTGTTTTATCTAAAAGGATTTCGTTGGTTTTTTCAGAAATAAAAGCTTCTACGTGGGCAAATGAACTTTCTAATGATTTATCGTCCATCATCATAGCGCCTTCAACGGCATCGCTGCACATTGGGCAATGCGTGAGGTGCTTGTCAATCGCCTTTACTTCGGAGGCTTGACATTCATCTCGCAAATAACGCAGGATTTGGTCTTGCGTTAAGCATTTATCATTAGGGACAATTTGTTTCATTATTTCAACAACATTTTTTTCAAATTCGCTTTGCCATTTTGCACGTGTGATTTTATTTCGTTGAGCGAAAAACCCGTTTCTTTTACAATGTCTTTATACGATTTATCTTTTAAATAAAACAACTCAATACAGAGCCTTTGTTCATTTTTTAGGTGATTAACGCTTTTTTCAAGGGTCTGAATCAACTTTTCTTTATCTTCAAAATACTCATTTTCGTCATTATACTGAGGGGTATTCGGTAACTCTTCTGGATATTCAACAGCTAAGCCTGCTTTACGCAATCGCATCAGACAATGATTGCGCGCCACCATGTACAACCACGACTTGGGATGCTCCACTTCATTCTTCTTTAAATCAAGATGCAGTTTTTCAAAAATTTCCATAACGGCGTCCTCACTATCTTCTCGGTTTTTTAAATATTTCATACAAACGCCCAGAATCAAATGCGCATATCGCCTGTATAGCTCGCCTATGTATTGCACATTCTGGGATGTGCGATACAACTTTAGGAGGGCAATATCTTCGATAAGATGAAGGCGTTCAGGCATATTTATCAGGCTATCGTTTTTATTATATTTTAATTTTAAACTTCAAAAATTACGGTCAAATTCTCCAAATGTTACTAAAGGTTCTCTTTCGGTTGCAGTTTGTCACGAATTTTGTATAGTATCCTTTTTAATAAACACCTTTGAGTGAGTCAGATGATTGAGAAAGTTAAAATATACAATAAATCTGGTTTGCTTATTTTTCGTAAAAGTAATTCTCTAAACTTAATAATCAAATAAGAGAGAGCTACTAAAATTTATAATTTCCCAAAGTTGCGCATGAAAAAAATATTGTTCACCTTTTGCATCATCATTACTCAGGTAATATTGGTAAAAGCACAGACAATAGTCAATATTCCAAAGGAGGGTATCGTCTATATCGGAAAGGAAATGCTATCGTCGGTAGATAAGAATAATGATATTCGTATTGAAGATATTTTAAGTAATGAATCAGCTGTTACGTTTGAAGAAACGAACAAATATTCCGTAGGGAGCAACAAATCATGTAAGCTTTGGTTAAAATTTACGGTCAATAACAGCACTGGACAACGCGCATTTATTGATTTTAACCCATCTTTAGCGGATTCAATAGTTCTGTACAGGCTTGATGATAATAAAAAACTTCATATAGCTCAAACTGGTCTGGCATTTAAATTTTCGGAAAGAGGGATTCAACATTCTACTCAAAATATAGAATTATTGGGTAAAAAAGACATGCCACAGACTTATTACGCCCGCTTAGTAACCAAGATACCCGTTGGTTTCTTAGTCAGTATTGGTACAGAACACGCTTATTGGCAGAACTATTCGAGACAAAATACAGCATGGGGTCTATTTTTAGGCGTTATCCTTTTTGTCGTTTTCATTGGTTTATATATTTTTTTCATTGTAAAACTGAATAAGTATATCTATTTTATGCTTTACTTGATTAGTATGATAGGAATCATGGCTTTTCATAATGGTAAAGTCCACCAACTGCTATTTTACGATACCCCTCAGTATAATTATTTAAGTATAGTGTTGCGATTCCTGCCACAGATAAGTTCTGTCCTTTTTACCCTTTCATTTCTTAAAATAAAGAAACTTTTGCCTAATCATTTCAAGTTTATGCAATTAGTTTTAGGAATATATGTGCTTAACTTATTTTATGCCTTTTTTAATTTACAAGCCGCAGTTATGATACTTCAAGCTGCTGGAATACCGATGATTTGTTTTAGCATTTATTTATCAATTAGAGCATATAATTTGGGGCATAAAACAGCCATATATTACACAATAGGCTGGTGCACTCAACCAATTGTGCTTATAATTTATTATTCAGCTAATTTTGGTTTGATACATCCTCGATTCCATACTATTTGCTTTTCTTATGTTGCAATAATATTACAGGCTGTTTTAATATCTATTGCTTTTACGAGACTGCTCCGGTTATTGTCCAATAAAAAAGAGGAGGCTCAAGCACTTTTTATTAAAGTTTTGAATGAAAAACAAGATAACATCAATAAGCATAATGATGAGCTCAAGCGGGTTGTAGATGAGCTTAAAAAAGAGTTTGATATGTCCCTGATGAGGGAAAAAATTAAGGAAGAAAAACTTATTAAGAATAATAGAGAATTGCAAGAGTTCGCCTCGATAGTATCGCATGATTTGAGAGCCCCTCTGCGCAATATCAACTCCTTTGCCCAAATATTGGTGAGGAGAAATAAAGATAAATTTGATGACAAAGATCAGGAATATGTTCAATTTATATTATCAGGTGTAAAACAATCCTCTCAATTGATTGAGGATTTATTGAACTATTCAAGAATGGATAAAAACATCGGTAAGCCCGAAACGCTTGACCTCAACGATATTGTTCTCCAAATCCTGAATAACAACAACAACTATTTGGGCGAGAGAAATGTGTCGATGAATATTGACATTATGCCCACTATCAAAGCGCATACTTCTTTGATTTTTTTGATTTGGCAGAACCTGATTTTAAATGGAGTCAAATACAACGAATCAGAGAATCCTACTATTGAAGTAGGTTGGAAAAAACAAAATGAAGAAGACATATTTTTTGTAAAAGATAATGGCATTGGCATACCCCCTCAGTATCAAGAGGAGATTTTCAGAATGTTCCGCCGTTTGCATACAAGCGACCAGTACGAAGGAACAGGTATCGGATTGGCATTCTGCAAACGCGTCATTGAGTTTTACGAAGGTAATATTTGGTTTGAGTCCGTAAAAGATGAAGGCACTACCTTCTTTTTTACCTTACCCAAAGTGGCGCTTGATGCCCATCAGAACGAAATCTATAAAATGAAAAATGCTGATGAAATAGAAGTGGCAGCATAAAATTAAGTTATCATCAAAATATCAATAAATAAACCGTTAAATTAAGTTCCATATTCATATATTTGCTTTAAGTAGTTGGGCTAAAATAACCGACAATTTCTTTTTTAAGTCGGCTCTCAAAATTATAGAAAATTCTCCGCTGCGCTCCGTACTTTCTATAATTTTAAGCCCGACAGAAATTGTCGATTATTTTTAAACGCCTACTTACGAGGCGGCTAAATACTGAGAGGGTGTTTAGCCGCTTTTATCTTTTGGTAAATTTTTAAATATTTTGTGAATTGGAACATAATAACGCACTCCTTGCCTTTATTTTGCTTTACTTATTAGCCACTGTATTGG
>JANMYC010000693.1:0-9161 GCA_031381715.1 Saprospiraceae bacterium | reverse complement strand
CGGAGCAAAGCGGAGTATTTTGTGTAATTTTAAGAGCCGACTTAAAAAAGAAAATGTCGATTATTTTAACCCAACTACTTAATTTGATTTTACGGTAAACTTGCATATCTATACGCAAAAGGGTATTTTTGGTATGAAACTTGGAACTAATTTTAAGATATAAGTTTTTGCTTAATTTCAGTCATCCATACTTTGAGAAAAATCACATAAACTCATGAATGCAACATACTCTGTAACGTCAGTAGCGCCACAAAATATGTCAATGATCAATACTTCGTTGGTGAAGATTCTTTTAATAGAGGACAATCCCGGAGATGCCCGATTGGTAGAAATATTACTTGAGGAAAGTGATTTTTTGGATTGTAAAATCATCAATAAGCAATCATTGACTGAGGGGATTGAGGCTTTGAACGAAGAGGACTTTGATATTGTTCTTCTTGACCTAACATTGCCCGATTCAAGGGGATTCGATACGCTACAAAGGCTTATTCAAGCGCATCCTGATGTGAATGTTATTGTCATGACGGGTTTATCTGACAAAGTCTTGGGCTTAAATGCGGTAAAAGTAGGCGCGCAGGATTTCTTAATGAAAGGCGGTTTTGATTCTGATTTGTTGGCTAAAACGCTTCGCTACGCGATTGAGCGTAAGGGTGTTTTAACAAAATTAGCAGAATCTCAACGGGCGCGTGAAGTAGCGGAGGAATCTGCCCGTATGAAAGAGAATTTTATTGCTTCTATCAGCCATGAAATGCGGACGCCGATGAACGCTATCTATGGCATGAGTAACCTTTTGGCACAAACAAATTTGAATGAGGAGCAAAGGTCGTATATAGATTCAGTAAAACAGTCCAGTGAAATACTTTTGGGCGTTATCAATGATATTTTGGAAGTTTCGACTTTACAAAATAGCAAAATGGACTTCGAACTGAAAGATTTTGATTTGAGCGAGTTGATGTCGAACCTTGTCAACGTGATGCAGTACAAAAAGAATGAAAAACCTTTGGATTTCCTTCTTACTATTGACCCCTCAGTACCGCGCTTCATTAAGGGCGATAAATTGCGTTTGAACCAAATTTTATTTAATATTGTGGGTAATGCCGTGAAATTTACGGATGCTGGTTTTGTTAAAATCAATGTCAGTTTAGTTGAAAGTAATGGTGATGATTTTAAAATAAAATTTACGGTTGTTGACTCGGGTATCGGTATTCCATCTGAAAAAGTGGATACGATATTTGAAACGTTCACCCGTATTCGCACCAAAGACCGTATTTTTGAAGGCACAGGCTTAGGGTTATCAATCGTAAAAAGCCTTGTAACTCAGCAGGAAGGCACAGTTTGGGCAACGAGTATATTGGGTGAAGGCACGACTATGTATGTCGAAATGCCATTCACTGAAGCGGCGTCTTTAGTAGAAATAGAGGAAAGAAACAATACGCCAGCTGCTTATCAGGATTCAAAAGACGATACGTTCAAGCTTTTGCTCGTTGAAGATCATAAAATGAATCAAATAGTGGCGCGTAAAACTCTTGAAAAACAGTTCCCGAATATCCAAATTACGATTGCTAATCACGGCAGAGAGGCACTCGACATTTTGGAAGGTGGTGCTGAATTCAGCGTTATTTTAATGGATATTCAAATGCCAGTGATGGACGGTAACGAAACGGTTGCTTACATTCGCGAGAAACTACCACAAATAAAAACGCCTATTTTAGCCATGACTGCCCACGCTTATATTTCAAAAGATAATATTTTCAAAAGCTACGGTTTTGATGATTTTGTCTTAAAACCATTTGAGCCAGAGCAATTATTTTCAAAAATTCATACGCATTTATATAGTGAAAGATAAATATACTAAGCAGGCGTATAGAAATAAACACTGCTATCGTCGGGCTGAAAAATATACAAAATGCGGAGCAAAGCGGAGAATTTTGTATGTTTTTTAGAACCGACTTAAAAAGATAGCAGTGATTATTTTGGCCCAACTACTGAATATATGTGTCGTTTGTTTTCAAAGATAAAATATTAGTATAAAAATATATTACATCAAAACTAATTGAAATTACATACATGAGCGTGACAACTTATAACTATATCCAACTCGATTATCTCGAGACAATGACTGATGGCGATGCTGACATGATGCAAACCATGTTAGAAATGCTGATTACCGAAATTCCAGAAGAAATCGAAAAAATGAAAGTGTGCGTTGCTGCTAAGGATTGGCAGGAGCTTTTTCAAGTGAGCCATAAAATGAAGACAACGTTCTCATTTGTGGGCAATGAAGCCATCATCAATACCAATAAAACATTGGAACATTGCTCGCGCCATGAAGAAAGCTTGGATGAAATCCCGGGACTTGTGGAGCAAATAGAGGAGTTGGCAATAAAAATTGTCGTAGAATTGCAACAGGTACAATAGAGTTGTAACCGTTACACCAACCAATAGTAATTTTTCTCTCGCGTATTGGAGTAATTTTTTACTTTTGCAAGATATTACTCTTTAACTAAATGATATGCGCGTACTACTTTGTGGACTCGGTTCTATTCTCACCAATGCAATGGATTATCGCCTGCGCAAGCATGGCTGTAAAGTAGTCAGAGTGAGTGACAGCACTGAGGCTTTGAGTAGAATTCACGCGGGGCATGCAGATATATTGGTGACAAGTGTGAATCTTCAAGGATACCAATTGTGCACTTTTATTGGATTGATTAGAGAAGATATGCACTCTATGATGCCCATTATTTTAGTGACAGAGCCAGAAGGCGATATTGAAGCCGTTTTAGAAGGTATGGAAGCTGGAGCTGACGATTTCGTCACGTTTCCTTTCAAACCAATAGAACTCGTGATGAGAATAAAGTTATTATTGCATAGATACGTTAACCATTAAATAACGCAATAGACCTGTGGTGCTTGAAGGCTACACAGGTCTATTTTTATAAAAACTACAAAATCAATTTATGAAAGGAATTATCTTAGCAGGAGGTTTAGGCACTCGATTGTATCCGCTTACATTAGCAATGAGTAAGCAAATGATGCCGATTTATGATAAGCCCATGATTTATTACCCCCTCAGTACCTTGATGCTGGCGGGCGTGAAAGACGTTTTAATTATATCTACTCCTTATGATTTACCTAATTTTGAAAAACTTTTTGGCACGGGTGAGGAGTTGGGGATGAATTTTAATTATAAAGTTCAGGAAAATCCTAATGGACTGGCTCAGGCTTTCGTGTTGGGTGAGGAATTTATTGGCAATGATGACGCCGCACTGGTTTTGGGCGATAATATTTTTTATGGTGAAAGCTTGGGCGATCAACTTAAAAAATGTGGCTCACCAAAGGGCGGAATCGTCTTCGCATATCAAGTAGCTGACCCAGAGCGTTATGGTGTAGTCGATTTTGATAAAAATTTCAAAGCTTTATCCATAGAAGAAAAACCTGTTAAGCCTAAATCAAATTATGCAGTTCCGGGGCTTTATTTTTACGATAATTCAGTTATTGAGGTAGCTAAAAACTTAGCACCTTCGCCAAGAGGGGAATACGAAATCACCGATGTCAATAAATGGTATCTTGAACGGGGTTTATTGCAAGTAAAAGTATTGGGTAGAGGTACAGCTTGGTTGGATACGGGCACGCATGAGTCGCTCATACAAGCTGGTCAGTTCATTCAAGTTATAGAAGAGCGTCAAGGCTTAAAAATTGGGTGTATTGAAGAAATTGCGTGGGAACAAGGTTTTATTGACGATGAGCAATTAGAAAAATTAGGAAATAAATACATCAAAAGCGGTTATGGTGAGTATCTATTACGCTTGTTGAAGAATAAGTAAGCCGATTTTTATTATTTTAGTATACAGAACAGAAAGAGTCACAAAGGTTTATTTTACCTTGTGGCTCTTTTTCATTTATAGATTTATTGTTGAATTATGTTAAAAATCAAGATAAAAGCGAGTGATATTACCAGTTTGACAGATGCTCGATATTTTGCTGCGAAGGAAGTAGAGTGGTTGTGCTTTAATTTTACTGAGGGGGTAGCTTCTTACATTGAGCCGATGAAAGCGCGAGCGATGATTGAATGGGTAGAAGGCGTGAAAATAGTCGGCGAGTTTGAGCACGCTTCGGCAGATGAAATTAACTTCTATACTGAGGGGTGGGGTTTAGGGCTTGTACAATTGGGTTTTTTAACGCCCATTGAAACTATACAGAACGTCAAAAATGTAGCAATTATCAAAGAATTCATCGTTGAAGAATTCACGAATCCTGATTTTTTAAAGAAAGAATTAACCCTTTTTGCCCCTTACGTGGCGGCATTTCAATTGAGTTTTGATAAAGGAGGCCTTAGTTGGGAAGATTTGAAATCGCCTTCCGCTATGTTAACGCTGGACGATTTACGTGAAATAGCAAACGAATTTAACATCATTTTGAGCATTAATTTGGAGTTGGATACGCTGGACGAGGTTCTGGAAATGAACTTCTATGGATTGGACATTAAAGGGGGAGAAGAGGAAAGAGTGGGTGTAAAGTCCTTTGATGAGTTGGATGAAATTTTAGAGGCATTGGAGGTAATAGAGTAATCTTTTTAAAAGATAAGCCCATAAGATTTGAATGTCTTATGGGCTTATAATCAAAGAGTTATATATTTTACATTTAAATAAAGTAATAATTTAGGCATTGACCGATAGACTATCAATGGTATTGCATAAATTATTGAAAATATCGTCAATCGTGCCTACACCCTGTATTTTGCGGGACTTGCCGAATTGAGCGTAATAGTCTGCAACGGGTGTAGTTTCACTTCTATAAACAGTGATGCGTTTACGGATAATGCTCTCATCATTATCGTCAGCACGTCCCGAGGATTTACCCCTCAGTAAAACGCGTTTTACAATCTCATCTTCATCCACAGCTAACTCTACGAGACCCGTTATGGATTCTCCTTTTTCACTCAAAAAGGCATCCAACGCTTCAGCTTGAGGTTTTGTGCGCGGAAAACCATCAAAAATAAAACCTTTAACATCTGGATTATCTTCAACTCTCTTTTTTAGCATTGATATGGTGACAGAGTCGGGTACTAATTGCCCTTTATCCATATAGCTGCGTGCCAATTGACCCAATTCCGTATTATTGCTAAGTTCGTAGCGGAACATATCGCCTGTAGATATATGAAATAAATTATATTTGGCGATAAGTTTTTCTGCCTGAGTACCTTTTCCAGAGCCTGGAGGACCGAAGAGTATTAAATTGAGCATTACTTTACGATTCTTTTTTTTCATTGTCAATTCAGCAAATATATAGGTTTCTATATGTAAATTCCAATCATTATTTTATTGAGCCACAAATAAAATAAAAAGACTTATAAAAGTGTTATTTCAGAATAAAATTTTTTAATTATTTTTATTTTAAAATAAAAGTTCAAAATTGAGAGTAGTAAAATTTATTATGGATTTATACTTTCGAAGAAAGAGTATCATGTATAGCTAATTTTACTGAGGGGGATAAAAAATAAAAGGCAAAAAGTGTATCAATGTATTTGCTACATTTTACACTTTTTGCCGATTACATAAAACTTTAGATTTGGTTGTCGTTTTGTTTTTAATTGCCTATTGTACTAACTGCTTGATTTAAAAGCATAGGCTTCCAATTTTTAGATTCTGTAATATTATCTTTTACGATACCCCGATTAGTGCTGTGTACAACTACTAATCCTTTAGCATCGTTGCATACGACCAGTGCTACATGGTTGATGCGACCCTTGTGACCAAAGAAAACCAAATCACCTGGTTTAGCAGCATCAACTGGCACTTTCGTTCCAGTTTCGTATTGCTCCTCAGATGTACGAGACGTATTGATGTCGAAATAGCTGAGCACATAACGCGTGAATCCAGAACAATCAATACCTTTTTCGAGGGTCGTACCGCCATAGCGATATTTGTATCCCCAATCGGTATGAGATTCTGCGAAATTAGCGATGTCTTTTCTCCGCTCCAATTTTGATACGCTACTTGCCAATACCTTAGTCATAGCAAAGCTAATAACTTCTTCTTTTTTCACCGCATTTGCTTCACTTTCAGCAATCATCAAAGCAGCAGATGTCTCTATAGCAGGTAAAAGTGCTACATTCTCAGCTGTGGCTGTATTGATTGATTTGAGATTATTGAAAGTTGCTAATGTGTTAGCAAAAATAGGAACTGCTTTATATGTTAGGCTATTCGCCAAAGCAGTCATCGGTAGTGGGATTTCGTTAGTTGCGCTGAGGTTAGTGGTAAATATGAGTGTGAGTAAGCATGGGAAGAAATTAAATACTCGTTTCCTGGGGGACGAGACTTTACACGATCCTTCCATTATGTAGTGGTATTTAGTTAGCGAGTGACGAAGATGCACTCAGAATTAAATTGTGTCCTATCGATAAAATGCAAATAAAATTTACTCTCTTCGTTACAGTATCTTTACCTTGCTGATACAAAGGTAGAAAACGTTTTTAAATTTTCATTCATTTTTTTGTTTTTTTTCAAATTTTTATCTTTCAAATTTGAATTTTAACAGATTATTATTGGGTAGTGCTTTTACGGTATTTAACTGATAGGTGATAAAGTGCCTTCATAAGTAATTGATTATCAACTATGTAGAAATATGTATTATTTTAAAATAGTCTATATAACAGTTTGAATACTAAATGAGTCTTGGTCAAAAAGAAAGCCAAATTTATTTCTGAAATTCGTCAGTTTGCTATCAGAAAGTATCGTTGTGTGTACCCCCTCAGTATAAGATTGTTGAAATAAAATATTGCCAGCGTAGTCAATTATGGAAGAGTCGCCGCTGTGTAATACTTCGTTTCCGTCTAAGCCTATTCGGTTGACACCCACCACATAGGCTTGATTTTCAATAGCCCTCGCCAGTAGGAGCGTTTTCCATGCGTGGCTGCGCCTTTCGGGCCAGTTCGCCACGTACAGTAATATATCGTAGTAACCTTCAGCGCTCGTATTTTTATCATTTAAATTAAAATGGGCAGTATTTCTGCTCCACACGGGGAATCTTAAATCATAGCAAATCAGTGGACAAATTCGCCAACCTTTCCATTCTACCGTGATGCGCTCCGACCCCTCAGTATAATGGGCATTTTCATCCGCTAAAGTGAAGAGGTGGCGTTTGTCATATTTAAAATAATTGCCATCGGGCTGCATCCAGATAAGTCGATTGAAATATTGCTGATTCTCGACACAAATAAAACTCCCCGTAACGACTGCATTCAGCTCTTTCGCTTTCTCCGTCATCCATTTGAAAGTCTCACCGAATAGGGGTTCCGCCAGCGTTTCGGGTTTCATTGAAAATGCAGTGGTGAACATTTCAGGAAGGACGATTATATCAGAATCCGTGCACCCCCTCAGTAAATTATCGAATTTAAGGAGATTTTGGGTTTTATCTTCCCAAATTAAATCAGCTTGAACGGTAGTTATCTTTAAATCCATTGTTTTTAGCTTCAAATTTCAGATTTCAGATTTCAGATTCCAAATTTCAGATTTCAGATTCCAGATTTCAGATTTCAGATTTCAGATTCCAAATTTCAGATTTCAGGTTCCAAATTTCAGATTCCAGATTTCAAATTCCAAATTTGTATTTAATTTGAAAGGGGGACATAAATAAAAAAGAGGTACAACGTTTTTAAGCGTCGCACCTCTTTGTTTTGGTAAGGGTTATTTACACATAGCAAATATACCTATTTTCCCGAATTATTCCAATAACCTAAGTTATTTTAATTATTTTTTCTTAGTGGCGGCTTTAGCATCAGCAGCAGCAGCAGAACGCAATGCACGTGGTATTTCTACCAATGCCACTGGAACGCTTGGTGCCATTGTGATTTCGATACCTTCTTGAGTGATAATGTCGCGTACACGAACGGTTTGACCCAATTCTAAGTGCGAAATATTCAATGACATCTCATTAATCATTACTTCTGGCAAACATTTTACTTTTACTTTACGAACGCTTTGGATCAATTTACCACCCGCTTTCACACCCGGAGAAGTACCTGTTAGTCTCAAAGGAATACTTACATTGATTGGGTGACCCGGTACAAGCTTCAAGAAATCCACGTGGCGGATTTGCTCAGTAGCTGGGTGAAATTGAGTTTCTTTCAAAATAGCATTGTATGTTTTACCATCAATTGTCAATTCTGCTGTTTTGAAATCAGGCGTGTAGATGAGGTGGCGTACATCGCTCCACGTTGTAGTGAAGTGCACATTTTCATTACCACCATACAGTACGCAAGGGATTGTCTCGTTATCGCGGTCAGCTTTTGACGCTTTTTTACCTAAGCCTGCACGGACAACTCCGTTGATTTTTACTACTTCCATTGTATTTTTTCTTAATATCGTTGAGATAATTGTAAATGAAATAACACCTTCCCTGAAAAGGCACGCAAAGGTAATACTTTACAGCGAAATATAAAAGGGTAAACGGTATTTTAATGAAAACTATTTGGATTTATGAAATGTGCTCAAAGGGCAATATCCCGAAAGCATTACTTGGTACGATATTTAGCCTTAAATCAAGATGATAAAAATCATTGAATACTCGTTTTTAATTCAATGCGTTTAAACTTTAATGCGGTTTATATTTGCATTTGTAACTCAAATCAACCATATCCAATATGTCAAATATCAATTTAGTTTTATCGGGTGGAGGTGCGCGGGGCATCGCTCATTTAGGCGTCGTAAAAGCATTGCAGGAGAGAAAAATCCGGATTGAACGCATATCGGGTGCGAGTGCAGGCAGTATTATGGGTGCATTTATTGCGGCGGGTTATCCTCCTGATGATACGTTGAAAATAATATGTGAACAACGCCTTTTTTCATTGATTCGCCCCACGTTTAATCGAGGTATTTTCACCATGAATGGTTTGGTTACAAAGAATAGGCTCAGCCATAGCAAATAGTTCTTGAGTTCGTGTATTTAAAGAATTGTCATCTAAATTAAGGGTGAAGTTACCAACTACACTTACGTTCCCAAGATGTTTTTTATTTGTGTGATAAAAATAAATTGCTCTAGCCGTTTTTTCCAAAGAGTCCTGAATTCGTGAAATATCTATTTTTAGTGCAACAGAGTTTGACCAATTATTAGTTGTTGTATCTTGAATAGAAACCGGTACATGAGTTTCTGTTAATTTCTTA
>JANMYC010001388.1:0-4825 GCA_031381715.1 Saprospiraceae bacterium | reverse complement strand
TATTTACAGATTTAAGTCAAAATCAAGAGAAAATAAACCATCATGGTAAACGAGCAAGCAGTATTGTAAAAGGAATGCTCGAACATTCTCGTGCGAGTACGGGTGTGAAAGAATGGGTCGATATTAATAAATTGGCGGATGAATATTTACGATTGTCCTATCATGGTTTAAGGGCGAAAGACAATACTTTCAATGCTGATTTTTCAACCGATTTTGATGAAAACTTGCCTAAAATAGAAGTGATTCCGCAAGATATTGGGCGCGTTTTATTGAATTTAATAAATAATGCGTTTTATGCCGTTCACCAACGCCAACAACTTTCCGAAAGTTTAAAACTTTCGGAAAGTTCAGTCGAAAATTACACCCCCTCAGTATCAGTCACTACACAACAGCTTGACAATCAAATAATTATAAAAGTAAAAGACAACGGTACGGGTATGCCCGAAAGCGTGCGCGCTAAAGTCTTCCAGCCATTTTTCACCACCAAACCCACAGGGCAAGGCACAGGCTTAGGACTTTCACTCGCCTATGATATTGTGACAAAAGGTCATGGTGGCACTTTGGAAGTGCTTTCTACTGAGGGGGGCGGCCTGCCTACCGGACAGGCAGGCTCGGAGTTTATTATTACTTTACCTTATAAAACTAATTGAAATGAAAATCAGGATCACAATTGTGCTTGTGCTTATTCTAAACATTGGTTTTGCACAAAATAAAGAAATTGATACTTTAAAACATGAATTGTCCATTGCCACTCATGATACCAGTCGTGTTTTGATTATGGCAAGATTATGTGAAGCCAGTCGTGAGCACAATATTGATTCGGCTTTTTTTTATGGAAATAAAGGATTGACTTTGGCAAAGCAAATTCATTTTATAAAAGGTGAAATACGCAACATGGCTCAACTAGGTCGTATCCAATTTGATTTGGGCAATGTACCCCGATATTTAGAGATTGAACTTAAAGCACTACGCATGGCAGAGGAGAATCATCTCGAAGGGGAAAAAATGTTTCCTTTAAGTTTTATTGGTAATGTTTATCGAAGACTAAGTGAAAATCAGGAAGCCATCAATTTCTATCGACAAGCAATGATTATTTGTGAGTCAATTCAAGATAGGTATGCTTCCAACATGAAAATGAATATTGGGAATACTTATATTGAATTAAACCAGTTGGATTCAGCAATGTATTATCTGCAAACTGCTCAAAATGAAATGCAGAAGATCCACTCTTTCGTTCACCCTTTGGTTTATTTAGGTATAGGAAATGTTTATACAAGACAGAACAATTATGAGCAAGCATTTTTTAATTATCAAAAAGGCCTGCAGGTTGCTGAAAAAAATAAAACACCCCGATTTATTTCAACCATATACAGAAGCATTGCCAACTTGTATAAAGAACAAAACCAAAGGGATTCAAGCATCTATTATGCTAAAAAATCATTAGAATTAGCTGAAAGCATAGGTGACAAAATTATATCAAGTTTATCATCTGATTTGCTATCAAAAATATATGAGAATTATGACACTAAAAAAGCATTTGACTATTATAAAAAAGCGGTCGAATTAAGAGATAGTTTGACAGGAAGCGGAAATGTAAAAACAATTCAGGCATTATTTGCCCAAGATGAAGAGCGGCAAAAAGAAATAGAAAATAATAAAATAGCGTTCAGGAATCAACTAAAACTGTATATCTCATTAGCCATTTTAGGTATATCACTTTTAATAGGATTTATCCTTTACCGCAACAATCGCCAAAAACATAAAGCGAATATCCTTTTGCAAGAACAAAAAGAAAAAGTTGAAAGTACTTTATCCCAACTCAAATCCACCCAAGCCCAACTCATCCAATCCGAAAAACTCGCCTCTCTCGGCGAACTCACCGCAGGCATCGCTCACGAAATACAAAACCCTTTGAATTTTGTCAATAATTTCTCGGAATTGAGTGTGGATTTGGTAAAAGATTTAAAAGATGAACTTAAAAGACCCGATAAAGACGAAACTTATATCGGCGAACTATTCGATGATTTAAGTCAAAACCAAGAGAAAATCAACCATCACGGCAAGCGGGCAAGCAGCATTGTAAAAGGTATGCTGGAACACTCGCGTGCGAGCACAGGTGTAAAGGAATTGACCGATATTAATAAATTGGCGGACGAATATTTAAGATTGGCGTATCATGGATTGAGAGCGAAAGACAAGGATTTTAATGCTGATTTGTCAACAGAATTCGATGAAAACTTACCTAAAATTGAAGTTATTCCGCAAGATATTGGGCGTGTTTTATTGAATTTGATTAATAATGCGTTTTATGCGGTTAATCAACGCAAGCAAGTTGTCATTGCGAGGAACGAAGCAATCTCAAATTATACCCCCTCAGTATCCGTCACTACTCAACAGCTTGACAATAAAATAATTATAAAAGTAAAAGACAATGGAATAGGTATGTCTGAAGCGACTAAAGCTAAAGTTTTTCAACCGTTCTTCACCACCAAACCCACGGGGCAAGGCACAGGTTTAGGGCTTTCACTCGCGTATGACATTATCACGAAAGGGCACGGGGGGAGTTTGGAAGTAGAAAGTACTGAGAGGATAGGCTCAGAGTTTATCATTACTTTACCCATTTAAAACTACTGATTGATGAAAAATAGAAATTTTTGATTTTACCAAAAACGTAAATTGACCTTCCCAAATGCCTAATAGCAGTTGAGTATTGAATATAATTTAAAGTAAATAAAATGTATAAATAACGAAATCGTTATTTAACGAATTAAAGAAGCTAAAATAAAATTAAAGTCTCTCATCGGGAAGTTCCTTGTTTTTTTGAGCTTCTTCTATTTGCTTTAAGAAATTTTCGGAAGATACAACTGACTCGCCACTCGTTTGCTCATATCGTTTTAGGGCTTCTCCCGTTGCGTATCCTCCTCTTTGAGCGGACTCGTGATTTTCTTCAAATCCTTGAGCATCATCTTTTACCGAAATACGGCGCGTTGTCTCCTCCCCCAGCATCGTAAAAATGAGTTCGAGGTTGGTCATGTGGTCGCGCAGGTTCTGTTTATCCAAGCCTTTCAAATCCTTATGTTCGCTTGGACTCAAACCAAACGTGGCTTTAGCTATCTCAGCAGTCAGAATTGAGTATTCCTGCCCTTCTTTTACTCCCCTACCCTTCCACTCGTCCGTGAGTTGTTTTCGGATGTCAATGCTTTTCAAACGGGTATCAATCCATTCATCGGCATAACCTTTGGCTTTATAAATTTCTCTGATGCGCTCGATGCCTAATTCAGGGTTTTCAATTTCATCTATTCGTTCTCTCCCCACTTGTGCCAACCAGAGTTTGAAAGGCTCAGCTTTAGGCGACGGAATGGACATCAGAATTCTGAATACCCCCTCAGTATTGGCGCAATTCATTTTTTGCTTCCCCCCTTTAGTTTCTATTGAAAGGGTATGGGCAATTTGCCCCCACCCTTCTGAGAGTTGAACATCCCGCCTGCGCATGTCGCGGATGTAGCCTTTGGGATTGGATGAATCAGTCAGGATTTGAACAACATCTTCAATCACAAAATACCATTGCTCATCACTCCATACCCGACGGATTTGTTTTTCTTGAAAAAGCACTATTTTATTATTTTGTTCCATAGTTTTCAATTTTATTCAAATAACGAAATCGTTATTTAACGAAATAACGAAAATGTATTTCCTTTTTAAAAATTCCGAACCACATTTTAAGCAGTTTTAAGCACCTCAAAATAGTCTAACGACAATTTTAGCGACTGCCATGAAAAAATTGCTCTCATCAGAATAAAACAATGCTCACATGAAAGCATTGATTCCTTTTCTAAAACATAAGAGCTATGAAAGCTTGATTTGAAGGCAAAACGCAGGAATATTTCGTTAAATAACGAAATAACGAATTATACCCTTCGTTATTTCGTTACTATTTTCGGTCTTTGTAGTACTCAAAACAGCGTTGGAGCAAATCCACCATCGAAATATCCATCTGGGCGGCATACGTTTTAAAGGTTCTTTTAAAATCTGCGGTGACTTTAAAATTCAGTGGAGTAAGGTCACTGTCTTCGGCTTTTGTTAAGTTGCGGCTCGCTTCTAACTCCACCGGCGGTGCGCCTTTTGTCATTTTGCGAATGGGTTTGTCTATTTGTGCCATATTTTTTGATTAAATTTTTCGTTAAATCGTTATTTCGTTATTTTAAAACTACTTTGAAAGTTCTTTGATGCGATTGACGATCGATTGCACCAGCACATCCACCCTCTCGTTGATACTTTTATACAATGTTTCCGTTGCAGAGCGACCTTCATCTTGCGCCCGACGGATAGCCGTTTTTTCTTGTAATAAACCCTCAAAAAGAAAATATCCGCTTTGCTGGATATAGGCTTTGGCTTCCTCCACTTCAGCTTCTGAGTTGCCTATTCGACTCAAAGCGATGCCTATTTTATCTTTATCGATTTTGTTTTGTTTCAATTCATGCGCCAGCCTTATGGTAGGCTCCAAATCATCCAAAGCCACACCCGAGGGAATGATGATGAGTTGGGCAGCCTTTGCAATATCCAAAGTGGTTCGAGTGGAGTGGGGAGCCCCATCAAAAATGATTAAATCGTGATTTTTTGCCGATTTGAGGGCATCAGCAACCGTCATAAACTGCTCAACTGCAACTACGGGAGCCACCTCATTTTGCATACGCCTCCGATTCCAATTAGTTGAAGTGCCTTGTGCCAAATCCATGTCAGCAATCTTGACGTCCCATTCATTGGTGGCGTATTGACTTGCTATTAAACGGGATATGGTGGATTTTCCGACCCCTCCCTTTTGTGA
>JANMYC010000683.1:0-19179 GCA_031381715.1 Saprospiraceae bacterium | reverse complement strand
ACAATTTTCTATTCTAATTATTTAAATAGATTAGACACCTTATTCCACGAATTCATAGCTGAAAATAATGAAATCACTGAAAATCAGATTTCCGTTCTCAACAGAACGTTATCATATTTACAATCATTTGTATCTCAAAATTATATTTTAATAAATGATATAAAAATTGATATGGCAGTGGATGCAGAAGTTCTCGTATATAGGAAATCGGTCAAAGGGCTTTATAATATAGTCATAGATACAGATGGTGACGTAATGACTAGTTTTTCAGGTTATAAAGAAAAAGGATGGAGAAATTTTTATGATAAAGATGAATTTAAACCTTCAGCTCATATTAACGACTTTTTTTCAATTTGACTTTACTTAAATGAATTTAATATTACTCCCTCTTTTCTTAATTCTTATTGTTCAGTTAAGTATTAAGAGAAAAAAAAGTATAAATAATAAATCAAAATGTCAATTGCCACACGTTCCTAATTATTTACACTGGGACGGCAATACTATAGTGAATAGTTTTTTTCATGGTGAAAAACTTTACTGGCGAAGAAGTTTAAAAGAAATTTCCAACGATAATCCATTTACTACCATTACTCTAGCTGATATTTCAATGAATAGAAGTGGTAAATCTGGGTTATTATTTAGTACAGCAAAAGATAGCTTAATTGATATTACGAAAGGGCTACCTGCATATTATGAGAATTGTGGTGTTATTGAATTATGTGTAGAAAAAAGTAATTATCATAAAATAGCAAAAAAAACGTTCATTGATCCTCTTACAGTAGATAAAAATGAAAACCAATATATAGTAGAAATGTATTTAGTTCATGACCCATTATGCTGTAACAGTGCACATTCAATGTTTCGATTTAAATATGATGGTCAATTTGTCAGATTTGAAGATTATAAAAATAGCTTTGGAACTGATAAACCAAAATCAATAAAGCGTTTAAGATCTATATGTAAAGATGAGCTTTGTAAAATGATTATAAGTAGGATAGTAGATTTTGACTGAAATATGAGTTAAATAAAGCCATGAAGAAAATATTATTCTTCATGGCTTTTATATTACAGAACTGGAGTTCTGTACTGTACCCCAAAAATTGGACAGAAAAAGCGCAAAAAGCTAATTGAGCAAAATCAATTAATTTTGTAAAAACTGAATCCAATGAGTAGAAAAATCCGTCGTCAATTTGATGGCAAATTTAAGACAAAAGTGGTCATTGAGTCTCTTCGAGAACGTAAAACGTTGAGCGAAATATGTAAGGAATATGACCTACATCCGAATCAAATATCGGACTGGAAAAAGCTTGTATTAGACGAATTACCCTACGTTTTTGATAAGGGCGAAAGTAAGTCAAAACAATCAGAAGTCCTTGATATTGAATCCGTTACGGCACCCTTATTTCAGCAAATAGGTCAGCTCAAAGTGGAGCTCGACTATCTGAAAAAAAAATGTGGTAGCCCAAAATGAGCGCACCGTTCGATTAGGGATGATAGACATTGGTAGTCCCCTGAGTATTCAACGTCAATGTCAATTATTGGACATTGCTCGGAGCAGTTATTATCACGGCATCAAGGCTCGGACGGAAAGTGCTGAAAATTTGGCTATCATGTTGGAAATGGATAAATTACATTTAGAATATCCCTATTTTGGTGCAAGACGGCTGTTAGTTCATTTACCTGATACCTATAAAGGCTTGAATATCAAACGAATACGTCGTCTGATGCGTCTGATGGGTATCGAAGCGATATACCCCGAACCCAAAACAAGTTTGGCTGAAAAAGCGCACCAAAAGTACCCTTATTTATTGCGGAATGTGAAAATTACACATCCCAATCACGTTTGGAGTACCGATATTACTTATGTGCCGATGCCAACAGGTTTTATGTATTTATGTGCCATTATGGACTGGTATAGTCGAATGATATTAGCGTGGTCAATATCCAATACTATGAGTGTCGAATTTTGTGTTGAAGTCTTAGAGCAAGCCTTGATACAATATCCCAAACCAGAGATATTTAATACCGATCAAGGAAGCCAATTCACGTCAAATGTATTCACTAAGATATTGAAAGACAATGAGATACATATAAGTATGGATGGCAAAGGACGGGCAACAGATAACGTGTATATCGAACGATTTTGGCGTGATATTAAATATAATTGCATCTATTTACATGCTTTTGAAACACCGCCAAAACTCTATGATGGCATCGAAAATTATGTGTTCAAACATTGTTACAAACAAAAACATTCAAGTTTAGGCTATCAATTACCGTCTGAAATTTATAAATGGTAATTTTCCCAAAATGCTTGTTTTTTTCAACACTTATGCATATTTTTGATGTGGACAAGACAAATCGCTTCATTGCAGAAGGGCTACTTCTTGTGGCTCTTCGCTCTGAAACAATATTCGTTTTTTTTGTATCTGTTCAATTAGTAATTTGCCTGCCTTCTGTCCAATCTATGGGGTACACCTCATTCCGCCCTATTTAAAACGGAGCCTTCTCCTTTTCACCCATTGCAATACCCCTCAGTATATCAAGGATACTGCGGGCGCCATTGAGTGAACGGACGTTTTCACGAATAAAAATGAAGTGCCGTTGCGATTGTTTAAAAGACATTTGGCGTTTCGCACCTTCTTTTGAAACGTAAGTGAGCATATTTTTAAACATAGGCGTTTCATAAAAAGAAGATTGCGGATTGCCCACAAAAAAGCCCTGTAACTTTCTGTTTTTTAATGTAATCCGTTCAAAACCAATCTCTTTAGCCACCCAACGCAGACGCAAACCGTCGAAAAGTTCTTCTACTTGTGGCGGTATTTTACCAAAACGGTCGGCAAGCATCGAAGCGAATTTTTTGATGCCTTCCTCGTTTTGAATTTCATCTAATTGCGTATAAAGTGCCAAACGCTCTTGAGTATTAGATACAAATTCGTCAGGAATGTGCATTTCAATATCTGTATCAATGGACACATCCAAGACGTATTCTCTCTTTTTATCGAGTTCTTCCTTGAAAAGGTCTTTAAAATCCGTTTGTTTTAACTCCATAATGGCTTCTTCTAATATCTTTTGATACGTTTCATAGCCAATATCAGTAATAAAACCTGACTGCTCGCCACCCAATAAATTACCTGCGCCGCGTATGTCCAAATCGCGCATGGCAATATTAAAACCATCGCCCAAATCCGAAAATTCCTCTAATGTGCGAAGCCGTTTTTTGGCGTCATTGGATAAAACACTGAGGGGGGGACAGAAAAGATAACAATGTGCCTTTTTATTGGAGCGACCGACGCGCCCGCGTAACTGATGCAAATCCGATAACCCGAAATGATGGGCGTTATTGATGATAATCGTGTTCGCATTCGGAATATCCAAACCCGTTTCAATGATATTGGTACAGACCAAAACTTCGTGTTTTCTATCAATAAAATCTACGAGCGTTTCCTCTAATTTTTCGGGCGGCATTTGACCGTGCGCCATTGCAATATCCACGTCGGGGCATAAACCTTTCAATAATTCGACCATTTCGGGCAAACTCGCTACTCGATTGTGCACAAAAAATACTTGTCCACCTCTATGCACTTCATTATAAATGGACTCTTTTATCAATTCATCATTAAAAATACGGACTTCGGTGTGTATCGGCTGACGATTTGGCGGCGGCGTGCGAATAACAGATAAATCCCTTGCCGCCATCAATGAAAACTGCAATGTTCTCGGAATCGGCGTTGCGGTCAAGGTCAGAGTATCTACATTCACTTTTATTTTACGGAGACGTTCTTTGGCAGCAACGCCGAATTTTTGTTCTTCATCAATGATTAAAAGACCTAAATCCTTGAAATCCATGTCTTTATTCAAAATGCCGTGCGTACCTATCACTAAATCCACTTTACCTGTTTTCAAGTCCGCCATGACTTGTTTTTTCTCTTTTGAACTGCGGAATCGGTTGATATAATCTACGGTTGCACCAAATTCTTCAAGGCGTTCTCTGAAAGTTTTGTAATGTTGAAGGGCTAAAATAGTGGTTGGAACCAATATGGCGACCTGTTTTCCCGCCGTAATAGCCTTAAAAGCCGCTCGAATTGCTACCTCAGTTTTACCAAAACCTACGTCACCACATACAAGTCTATCCATCGGATATTCTTTTTGCATATCCTCTTTTACATCTTGCGTGGCTTTGTATTGGTCGGGCGTATCCTCGTACATGAAGGATGCTTCAAGCTCTACTTGCAAATAATTATCTTCGGGAAAAGCGAATCCTTTACTGGCTTTGCGTTCTGCATAAAGTTTTATCAACTCCGTAGCAATATCTTTTACTTTCTTTTTAGTCGCTTTTTTGAGGTTGCTCCAAGTATCCGTACCCAAGCGATTCAGCTTTGGTGGGGTTCCTTCTTTGCCTACAAAACGAGCAATTTTATGCAAAGAGTTGATGGAAACGTACAGTAAATCATTATTGGAGTACACCAAACGGACAGCTTCCTGTATCTGACCGTTGATATTAATTTTTTCAAGACCTGAAAATTTGCCTACCCCGTGGTCAATATGCGTCACGAAATCCCCTGCCGTTAGCTCTTTCAAGATGCGGGTATTCAAGGCTTGTTCTTTTGAAAAACCTTGACGCAAGCGATAACGATGATAGCGTTCAAAAATTTGATGGTCGGTGTAGCAAGCAATATTTAAATCAAGGTCAACAAAGCCCTCGTGAATCGCTTTATAAACGGGTTCGACTTTTGTTTTAGCTCCCAAATCTTTGAAAATGGAAAACAAGCGTTGCATTTGTTTTTCATTATCCGTAAAAAGATAATTTTTTAAACGGCTACTTTCGTTTTCATGCAGATTTGTGATGAGTAAGTTGAAATTTTTATTAAAACTGGGCTGCGGTTTGGAGTGAAAATCTATCTTAGTAAACGAGCTTTTTTTTGTTAACTCCGTTGGGATGCCCCCCCTCAGTATTACGAGGGAAAGTGACTCCACATCATCAATAACTTCAAAAGGGCGGATAAAAGCCCTATCTCTGAATATTTCTCTTAGTTCATCATCTTTTTCAAAGGTCAAATTAGCCGCAAATTCCTGCGCTCTATCAAAACAAATTTGCAATCTTTCGAGTAAATGTTGCGTATCGCGTATCCAAACAGCCGTATTTTCTTTTAAAACTCTAAAAACTGATACTTTTTGGCTTTGATTAAAACGGGTATTGATATTCGGAACTATGCTTATTTTTAAAATTTTCTGCTGTGAAAGTTGTGTAGAGGGGTCAAATGTGCGAATGGTTTCTACCTCCACATCAAATAATTCAATGCGATAGGGCAGCTCATTTCCATACGAATACACATCCACAATACCACCTCGGATAGAAAACTGACCGGGTTCATAGACAAAATCAACGTGCACAAAACCAAACTCTACGAGGATTTCTATCATAAAATCCACGTCCATTTTTTCACCGACCTTAATATCTATGCGTTTTTCATCCAAATACTGAGGGTCCACTACTTTTTCAAAAAGAGCTTCGGGGTACGTCACCATGATGTCGCCAGTGGTAGTAGAATGGCTTATTTTATTGATGGCTTCAGTACGCTGTAAAATATTATTCTGATTTAAATCCTCAAAATAAGATGGTCGCTTGAACGAATCAGGGAAAAAATGAATAGTCCGAGAAGGCAAGAGGTTCTGCAAATCATTTTGAATGTAAGCGGCTTCCTCTTTATCCATCGCAATCACGAGATGCGAGGTAGCAGAGTTAAGGTAAGTTCCAGCAAGGACAAAGGATTCCTGTGCACCTGTCATGCCGACGAGTTGTAATCGAGCAGGTGTTGCGGTATTTTCGAGAGCTGTACCAATTTGTTGAACCCGTTTGGAATCACGGTATAAGGCTAAAAGTTGATTCAATATATCCACGCCGCAAAGATACTTTTTTTTGGATTTTTAGAATGAGAAGATTTACTTACCCAAAGAACAATACTTGCGGGAAAGAGTTTTGAATGGCGAATATTTCTATTTCACAGAGTTTAAAGTAGAGAAGCCACAGAGTTGCACCGAGTTTTATATAAATCTCTGTGCAACTCCGTGGCTTCTCTACTTTAAACTCTGTGAAATTAATTCAACACAACTAAAAAAATCAATATTGAATTTTCACCAATTTCACCCGCCGTCTATCATCGCTTGGTACGATAACTTCATTAGCTGATATTTGCATCGCATCTCTGAAGCGGAGATTAATGTCCTGCCCCTCAGTATTCATGATGGCGTGGCGTTCGGCTTGCCCAGTGCCTGTGAGGAGGTATTCGCTGACGGTTGTGGAACGCTCAATTTCATCATTAAAAAGGAAACGAAGTGCGGAAGGCGTTTTTACAAGAAAATAAGAGCAAAATCGAGCATCATCGTCCTGCGAAGCTTGCTTTTTATAAAATATTGATTTCCAATGGGTTGTGCCGTCTAATCCGATAGAAATAGCGAATATATTATCATAATAGTAGTCAATTGAAAATCTGATGCCATCACCTCTAAACATCATCCTACCACTCGTAGATGCTGTTTGACGCTCTACTTCTCTTACCTGTTCAATGATTGCCAGTATTCCACCATCACGGCGATGGACAATTTCTTGAATTTTTAAATCTGCGAGGCCTTTATTATCTACAACTTTTTTTCCCTGTAAAGCCATGACGAATTCGTCATCAAAGGGTTGAAAATAAAATTTATAAGAATCAATCGGCAGCTTGGATTTGGAGGCATTCATATTTCCTAAAGAGTTGAGATTGAGTATATAATATCCTTGTGCCCGCATGAATCCCTTTACAGAAAAAACACCCGCAGCAGTTAGTCTTTGGTTAATATTATCGTATTTGAAACGCGTATCGAGGTTATAATAATTACTCATAGGCACTTCAAATAATTTATCGTCGGTTGGGCTCAAATATCTCATGATAAATCGATGCTTTTCAATATTCCCATTTCGATTATCTTCATCCTTTATAAAATAAGCTTCCGCGTTATTATTAATGAGTACGTGCTTGGCGTGGGTATCGGTATCCCAATCTCTAAATTCAAAAGATCTGTACCATATCGGCTTTAGGGAATCAAGACTCAGGGCAAGAGCATTGATATTGGTAGAATTATTCACCTCATATATCATCACCACTTTTTTATCCTCAGAATAGATGGTTTGAAAAACGGGGGATACCATTTCACGCCCCCAATCTCTGATGATTGTGGAATCCAATAACTTTACTTGACCGTCATATTTATGGACTTTGATATAATTATGCCCTTTACGGCGAAACTGGTAAATGATATTAAAATCCTGTTTTCCACCCAGTACTTCTAATACCTTTGCGCTGTTTTTACGGTCTGGTTCAACATCTTTTTCCCATGTTTTATGCAATTTGGCATCAAAGGCTTTGAGTTTTACCTTATTATCATCGAGGTTAAAAAACAGTACTTTATCGTTATACTTACCGATAAAACCATAACCCTCAGAATTACCGATATAAATTTCTTCTGAGATGTTCAGTGTCTGTGCTTTTAAAAAGACACAGCTAATGATAAATAAAAATACGGAAGAAAGCTTTTTCATCTTTTGACTGAATATTAAAGTGATTGATTTGGCAAATAAAGATAATACTTTCATGGATTAAAATAAAAAAACTTCCTTAAAGTAAACACACTTTAAGGAAGTTTTAACAAGGGTGACCCCTCAGTATTTTATTAAAAAAAAGCATGGTGATGTTGATTGGTTTTGAAATATTAGGATAAAGATTTGATTTTTGACGTAATATCCTAATATTTCAATAACCTAATGCCATTTATACATTTAAATAATGCATCAATGAGTCATAATGCTCTTGAAGCGAATCCATGTACTCGGTTTCACTAAACGAAGCCGCTATATCGTAGCCAAATCGGCTAAAAGTAGCCAAAATGGTGTTTATTTCTTGACGATTTATTTTTAAAGTAATTTGCAATTCGGTAGAATCAGGAGAAGAAGTAATGAATGAATTGAGAATAATAGCACCTTCTGATTCAACAATGCGGGCAATTTGAGAGAGAGAATAGTTGTGTTTGTTAACTGTCAAAACAATAACACTACCGGATTCCGAGAACGAAGCACTTTCTGCAAAGTATTTTAAAAGGTCATGTAATGATACGACACCCAAATAATTATTTTCTTTATCCACCACAGGAATCACTGTCAGTCGATATTCATTTAGTAGGCGCATGATATCGTAAATATGATCACGATCATGCACATACGGGTGGAGCATTTTGAGCGGGTAAGAGCCTACAGGTTCGTCAGCGTCGTATTCCATAATCTCTTCTTCTGATATCAAGCCCAATAATTGCTTATTGTTCACGATAGGTAAGTGTCGGATGTGAAAGTCACTCATCAAAGCAATGGCATCATTACCGGTATTCGACGTCTTCAACGAGACAATATCTTCTGAAATCAAGTCACGTGCAATCATAATTGTCGCAATTTTGTTTTGGTTAAAGATACAACGTTTAGCCTCTCATAATAGTTCTTCTCTCTTAGTTAAGATTCTGTTAATCGTATTGAAAACATTATCTATATTTAATGTGCAATTTTATATGTAAGAGTTGGGCTAAAATAAACACTTCTATCTTTTTAAGTCGGATCTATAAAATGTAAAGAATACTCCGCGTTGCTTCGCATTTTTTGCATTTTATAGCCCGACGATAGCAGTGTTTATTTATTTACGCCCACTTACTCTTGATCGCAAAGGCAAACTTTTGACCAATTTGGGGTATTTTTCTGAAAGCACAAAAATAATATAGTTTTTTTTACAATTACTTTCAAAGTTAGAATATTATTTTACATAAAACATACCCCGCAATATATAATTTTGAGATATTGAATTATTTTAATAAAAATAATATATAACGGATTATATGTATTTTAGTAAATTAATTCCCTTTATAAATGTATTTATCCAATGAATATCTACCCGCTCCAGTCAAAAATAGAACGATATAACCCACCAAATAAAGAAGCCCATGCTCTTTATCATCTAAGCCATCTTTACCATGAATAGAAAATACAATTACCAAAACGCAGATAATAAGTGGTACTAAAGCCCAGCGCGTAAAAGCGCCAAATATGAGTAAAATAGAACAGAAAAGCTCTGCAAAGACAGTTAATCCAAGCGATAATTGTACACCCACTCCCAGAGGGTCAGGGAAATCAGTGCTGCCCGCTAATAGATTTTGAAATTTATCGTATCCATGACGTACCATCAGAATACCTAGGCCAAGTCTGAGCAGCAAAAAAGCCCAATCAAGAGCGAAAGGTGTGGGAAATTGAGGAAATAGTTTTTTCATGCTTTTAATAGTTTTAATTGGATACTTGCCTAATTTTTAGTAAAAAACACGCATAGGCTACGCTAAAAGCTCAAAATACTGAGGGGTGCCTACTGTTTATCATAAAATGAAAGCCCCCACAGATAACACTGTACGGTGAAATTGATAAAAAGCCCGCAGATTAGACTTTTTTTCCAATGAAATTAAGGATTTCTTCGACGTACTGTCGGTGATTGGCTAAACGAGGTACTTTGCTTTGCCCGCCATACTTCCCTTTGGCTTTGAGCCAGCCATGGAATGTTCCTCTGGGGACATGATGCAGTTGTAGCCGTTCCATAGCCATGTTCTTGAAACGCTTTGCCTCGTAATCAGAGTTAATTAGTTGCAGATTGGCATCTAATTTTGTATTAAAAACCTCCATGTCTGGTGGTTCTCTCTCAAATTCAATCAACCATTCGTGTCCGCCTTTCTTTTTTCCTTCAAAATAAATGGGTGCCACGGTATATTCATTCACGGTTGCTCCCAAAGCGGCGCAAGTTTCAGCTAAAGCTTTATCCGTATTGGCAACCATGACTTCTTCGCCAAAAGCATTCACATATTGCTTGGTTCTGCCCGATATTTTTATTTTAAATGGATTAACGGAAGTAAACATGACAGTATCGCCCAAAGTATATCGCCATAGGCCAGCATTGGTGGTGATAATGGGCGCATAATGCTTCCCTACCTCCACCTCACTGAGGGGTATGGCGATTGGGTTAGGCGAGAACCATTCACTCTCGGGTAAGAACTCATAATAAACGCCATTATTTAAAAGAAGCAACATATCATCGGCACCATATTCACACTGAGTTGCCAGATACCCTTCAGATGCATTATATATTTCCCAATATGTAAAATCTTTTTTATCAATGAGTTGCTTAAAAGTTTCGCGATAAGGCTCAAAACTAACTCCACCGTGAATATACACTTGAAGATTAGGCCACACTTCCATAATATTTTGCTTACCCGTTATTTCAAGTACTCTTTGAAGCAGAACCACCGTCCAAGTGGGTACGCCGCCAATACTCCGCATGTCTTCTTTGATAAGAGCGTGTGCCATGCGCTCAATTTTCTGTTCAAAATTGGGCATAGTAGCTATATCGATACTGGGTGCGAAGATAAAATTGGCGACTGAGGGTAGGTGCTGAATCATGATGGCTGATACATCACCAATATTGGTTTGCGGATAAGGTGCAAAGGACTCGTAAGTACCACCCATTAGGAGCATTTTACCCGAAAAACCTTGAGTATCTGGTCGAGCATTGTAGATGAGTGAAGATGTATCCCACCCGCCTTTCAAATGGCAAGTTTTTAAATTACTTATGGTAACGGGTATAAATTTACTCTTGTCGTTGGTGGTACCGCTCGATTTTGAATACCATTTTACTTGACCATTCCAAAGTACGTCTTGCTCGCCATGCATCATTCGATTGATGTATGGTTTTAAGGATTCGTAGTCCTGAATGGGTATATTTTTTGAGAATTGTTGAGCTGTTTTGATATTTTTGAAATCATGAATTCTACCCCATTCGGTATGTCGTGCAGTATTGACGAATTGACTCAGCATAGCAGATTGCACATCATGGGGATGCTCCGAGAAGTACCTTACCCGCCGCATCCTTTTGCTAAGTACATAGCGCATGATATTATTGAGCCAGTGATGATTCATTCTGTTTGGTTAGTTTTATTTAAAGGTAAGCTATTTTTTTTAAACTTTAAAAACATTTAACCCTTTTGAGTTTTTAAAGATACGAATTAAAATTTTAACTTAGAACTATATCGCCAAACAACAATAATCATTTTATGATAAATACTTACAAACGGGATAAATTTTCACGTAAATTCGACATTTTAAAGGTGATTTAAATAGACAATTCCATTAGCCCAATTACTTATTTCCTACTTATTCCCTACTTATTTCCTAAAAAAGAAAGAGGCATTTCGTTAGAAATGCCTCTTTTCTGAAAAATATATTGAAAATATACTTTAATTCATTGTAGCGCTTGCCATCTTTTTCTTACCAACGAGTACTGGCACGTGAACACTATTGAGCAAGTCTTCAACGACTGCACAATTTTCGATAGAGAGTGATTCACGGAAAGCAGCAGCAGCTTCTGAATTAAGCCCTTTTTTTAATAAGGCTTCACCATATAATTGCCAAGAAGTTTTGCGGTATTCAAAATTAGGGTCGGTTTCTTTGAACGCTCTTTTAGCCACTAATTTTAATTCAAAAAGAGCCTTTTCTATATCGCCTTCATTCAAATGACATTCACCTTTCAAACGGCGAGCCATCCAGAAAACGGGTTGGTAAGGAACAGCGTTATCAATAGCAGTTTGATAATCTACCAAAGCACCTTCCAAATCACCCATCTTTTCTTTTGCTTGTGCTCTACCCAAATATGCTGCCGAGTTTTTATATAAACTGATGCTTTTTGAGAAATCAATTATAGCATCTTCTAAGCGATTTGTACGCAAATAAGCTACACCTCTGCCTTCAAATGCTTGATAGTAACGTGAATACTTATCGATAGCTTTAGAAAAAGTTTCGATTGCTAATTCTTCTGAATCATTCTTTTTTAAAATTGCGACACCTCTAAGATACTCTGTAGTAGCAACCTTATCACCTTGTGGTACTATTCCTTCTTCACAACATAAAGTATTTTTTTCATCTAATACCCATAGGTGTAACTCTCCGGCTACTGCGAAACTTCTTAATTCGCGAAGCAAAAACAGGGTATTTTTCCAAGTTTTTTCGGAACATTGAAACGTAATACGAGGGACAGATATGCTCAAAGCTTCATCTGAAAAATAAGATGGCTCTTTTAGTAAGATATCATTTCTGTAATATGATTCAAGACGCTTTTGAAAGTGTGCTATCATCATATCGTAGCTTTTTTGAGTTCCGAACTCTAAACTACCTTTTACTATTGCTTTAAACATACTCATTGATTGCTGTTTTTAAAATACGTTCTGAGTTTATTGTGCTATTGTGCTAAAAATAAGATAAAAAAGCCCATGACTGAATATTCTCGTATTCAGTTGGTGTAAGCCGAAAACTTTACCCCGTTAAAGTTTCGTTTAAAACTACTTAAATAGTTTTATGCAAAAAAGCGTTATGGCTAAATTTAGAATTGTAAATAATGTGTATTAAACACATAAAAATAGAGCAAAGATATATATCAGTGCGTAGCCGCCATAAGGCTTTCTCATAGTTAGCTGCTAAATTCAGAATTTACTAAACTATAAACAACTTTCGTGTGATTTTCTAAAATTGGGATTTACTCAGAAAGAGTGGAGTACAAAAGTACAACATAGTTCCTTACAAATCAATCTTTTACACTAAATAAATTAAAAAAAAATTAAATTTTTTTTGTCCCTGTTATATTAAAGAAAAATCACCAATATTAAATTTTGAAAGTATATTGTTGTATTGTTTTAAATTCCAAATATCGTTCACTGATGGCATCCAAACTCTCTATATTTCCGTTTTAGTAAAATATCATTTTAATATAGATAAAATCAATGTGTAATACGTTGTTAAACAAGGATTTAAAGAATTTAATGTAATTTGTGTAGTTTTGGCAGACTAAAAGCCTTAGATTTGTACCGCTTATGATGCAAACTTTATTTTCAAAAATCAATCGAATACTCCTTTCACCCCTTGCTTTGCTATATGGTATCGGGGTGGGGTTTCGCAGTTTCCTTTATCGTACGAACCTGCTCAAAACCTCTCGATTCGATATTCCTACCATTTGTGTAGGCAATATCAGCACAGGTGGAACCGGGAAAACGCCACATATTGAGTATTTGATTCGCACTCTTTCACCTTATATCCATGTCTCGATTCTGAGTAGGGGGTATAAACGTAAAACGGAAGGTTTCAGATTAGTAGAAGTGGATAATACGGTGACAGATGTGGGTGACGAGCCGCTCCAATTCAAGCGCAAGTACCCCTCAGTACCGGTGGCTGTTGGAGAAAGAAGGGCTTATGCAATTCCTCAATTGCTTTATCGCCATCCCGAAGTACAAGTTATCTTGATGGATGATGCTTTTCAGCATTTAGCAGTTCGCTCTTATTTGAATGTATTATTGACGGAATATGATGCGCCTTTTTCAAGAGACTATTTATTGCCCGCTGGTAATTTGAGAGATTGGCGGCAAACCTACCGCAGAGCAGATATTATAATAGTGACTAAATGTCCACTTCAAGAAAGCAAGGTGCAGCACCAACAGCTACTTTCTGAAATAAAGCCATATAATCATCAACGTATATATTTTAGTTATTATGATTATGGGCAGCTATATCCGATTTTTTATAATCCAGAGAGTACTCATCAGATTGATTTAGATATGGATACTGAGGTTTTACTTCTGTGCGCCATTGCCAAATCCGATTATTTAATTGATTATCTTGCTTCAAAAGTCAAATCCGTCAAGACTATGGAGTTTGAGGATCATCGCCTATTTACCAATTATGATATTGCTCAAGTGAAAAGGCTTTATGATGGAATGACTGCACAGAAAAAAATAGTAGTTACGACTGAAAAAGATGCGACAAGGTTGGAACTTCATAAGGATTACATCACTGAAAATGGTATGAATATATGGGTTTTACCCATTGAAGTCAATTTTCATTTTGATGAAAAAGAGTCTTTTAATAAAGATATAAAACAAGCACTTTTAAATTTTAAGGTTTAAGTCGTTTTGAGATATTTTATTGATATTGAAATATTGGATACTGTCATTTAAAAGTTAATAATTCATAAAAATACTGAGGGGGTGAATTTAATTTCAGCAGCAATATATCGTCTTTTACAAGCAATCGTTTGGGTTACTTTTTCTATTTATTTTAGGCGAATCATTTTCATCAATCGTGAAAGGCTCAACGAAAAGGGTCCTTTACTCGTTATTTCCAATCATCCCAATACGGTGATGGATCCTTTGATGGCATTGTACCGAATGCCTAAAATCTGTAATTTGTTGGCTAATTATAGTCTTTTTAAAAATCCTATCAGCAATGCCATTCTTTCATTTTTGTATTGTATCCCCATACAACGCGTTAGTGATGTCACCGAAGGTCAGCCGCTTAAAAATGAAGAAGCATTTAAGCGATGTGATGATCACCTGATAAGCGATGGGAATATCTACATTGCCGTAGAGGGGACAAGTTACGCCGAACGCCACATCAGAGAATTGAAAACAGGAATGGCTCGCATCGCCTTTAGTGTAGAAGCAAAAACTGATTTTGAGATTAACCTTCGGATTTTACCCATTGTGATGACTTATTTTGAGCCTTTAAAGTTCAGACAAGATGTAGTAGTAGAAGTAGGAGAACTTATTAGTGTCGATGATTGGCGGGTCGCTTATGAAAGCAATCCTCGAAAATCTATTGGTGATTTCACGGACAGTGTTGAGCAAAAAATGAAATCAATGACCATCGATTGTAAAGATGCCGAAGAGGATACATTTTTAAAAAAATTAGAGGCACTCCTTCAATCCGACAATTATTTAGAAACTTATGAACATTATAAAAGGAGTAAAACATTATTGACTCGTTTGCACAATTGGCAACAACGGAACGCTGCGGAGTATGAGCAGTTCAAATCCGAAGTAGAAATTTATTTTGAAAAATTAAAAAAATTAAATATTGAAGATATCAATGTAGAAAATGTCAAGGAAAAGCTACCCCTCAGTATATGCGCACTTTTGGTGACATTTCCAGTCTTTTTAATGGGTTTTATAAATAATATTCTTCCTGCTTGGTTCAGTAATAAGGTGATTCGATGGATGAAAATTGATAAAGCCTATGATACCACGATTCGTTATGTGTGCGGGCTGATGTTATTTCCGCTGTTTTGGTGGGTACAAAAACTGCTTTTGATTAAATTATTAAATTATACTTTCAACGGTTGGTTATACGCGGCAATTTCAACTATTACGGGCTTAATTGCCTATTGGTACTATAAAAAAGCGTCCCAAATATGGGATTATTGGACATTTAAAAAGAAACAGAATTATAGTGCGTTAAATAATTTGCGTCAAACCGCTGTCACAGCTTTGAATAAAATAAATTCCATTTAAAGGTATTAGAATCTCTTTTAAAAAGTTAAATCTTCATTTTTAAAGGAAAAGAGCCCGTAAAATTATTTACTGGCTCTTTTTTTTTAAATAATCACGATATTTTGAAAAAAGGCTAAAACCAAAAAACGGGTAAAAATGCCAAAATTAGTGTAAAATATGTCACAAAGACTTATGTTTAAAAAATTGGTACGAAATTAGTCTATTTAGGGTATTAAAGGATTAAATAAAAACTTACAATTCATAAGATCATTACAATTTTAAAATGAGAAAACTATTATCACTCTTAATCATCTCCCTCCCTTTTTTACAATCGCACGCTCAACAAGTTATTGCTTCTCAAAGCTTTGAGACTGCAGCACCCAGCAATCCGATGACCTATAAAATTACAGGTACTGGCGGTGTTGCTCAAGGTTATACTGGTATGTCACCAATAGGATACGTTTCTAGTGAATCACCTTATTATACTGATGGCACTACAGGCTATGGTGTATGTAACACTGAGAGAATCATCGACTTTGACCCAGTCAATACTACCAATTATTCGAATGCTAAGTTAAGTTTTAATCTTGCTGCATTTGGAAATGCAGTAAATACAGGGCTTGACGCTACCGATAATGTGATGGTTCTAATAAGTACAAATGGAATATCATATAACCAGCAAGTTCAAGTGACTGGAAAAAATCAATCTTACTGGAGTTATTCTGCCGCTGGT
This sequence comes from Saprospiraceae bacterium, assembly GCA_031381715.1. Taxonomy (GTDB): domain Bacteria; phylum Bacteroidota; class Bacteroidia; order Chitinophagales; family Saprospiraceae; genus JAAFJT01. Next base: position 3,026 of record JANMYC010000683.1, on the reverse strand, counting down.
ATAGCTTCTACACCATATAATACAACAGGAGTAGCAGCAGTTTACAGCCCTGAAGGTTCTGGAGATAGAAGTGCAGATGGCTTAGCAGTAGTTGAGGTTACTAATTTACCTCAAACCGCTAACTTGTATGTACGCCTAATAATGACAAATAATAATGCGACTGAAATTTGGGTAGTAGACAATGTCAAACTATCAGGTCTTCAAGCATTACCTGTAGAAATGTCCAACTTTTCAGTTCAATGCACCGGTAAAGAACATCTGGTTGAGTGGACTACTGCTTATGAAGAAGATGTAGAATCTTTCATGGTAGAAAGGGGCAAAACAGCAAACCAATTTGAGCAAATTTCGGTAGTAAAACCTATGGGTGCTGGTGGCTACACTTTCACGGATGCCAATCCTTTTAATGGTACTACTTATTATCGCTTGAAAGTGATGGATAAAGATGGACGTTACACCTATTCAAAAGTAGCAAGTGGCACTATCAATAATTCAAAATGGCGCATTTATCCAACGGTTGCTGAAAGCCATATTGTACTTGAAAAGCAAATTGAAAACGAGAACGTTACAGTCAATGTATTCGATGTATCCGGCAGAACTGTTTTGACGCAACTTGTTAGAGGTGAAGAAACGAATGTTCAACTGGATTTGAATGGCTTAACTAAAGGGGTATATTTCATCAGAATAAATGACCACGCGGAGAGATTTATGAAAATGTAATATCTCGATTATATATAATTGAAATTTTAAAAAAGCAACTTTGAGTCATGTCAAAGTTGCTTTTTTGTTTTTTATTAAAATTCTTTTTGAGTAAGATTTGTTGAAAAAACTAATTTTGCAGTCTTATTTAAAAAGATACACCATGTTTTTTAAAAATATTATTGGTCAAACCAAAGCCAAGCACACTCTGCAGGGAATGATTGAGAGTGACCGAATGCCCCATGCGCTCTTATTCCTCGCACCCCAAGGTGCGGGAGGGCTGCCACTGGCAATGGCTTTTGCTCAATATGTATTATGTACGAATAAAACGGATGGTGAGCCTTGCGGTAAATGTACGCACTGCACCAAAGCCGAGAAAATGATTCATCCCGATATTCATTTTTCCTATCCCACCATTGGTTCCAAAACTGTGGCGACGCATGTGCTCAAAGAATGGCGCGCCGCTGTAAGTGAAAATCCCTACCTCAATATCAATCAATGGCTTGAAAAATTGGATGCTGAAAATAAGCAGGGTAACATTCCAGTGGCAGAATGCGTAGAAATTATCAAAAAATTGAGTCTCAAGATATTTGAAGCATCGCATAAAATATTAATTATGTGGTTGCCCGAATACTTGGGTAAGGAAGGCAACCGTTTATTAAAACTGATAGAGGAGCCGCCAGCAGACACTCTTTTTATATTGGTTGCCGAAAATCAAGATTTGATACTCAATACTATTTTGAGCCGTTGCCAATTAGTGACATTGACACCACTGCACGATGAAGAGATAAAAGAAGGCTTAATACTGAGGGGTATCAATGAAAGGGATGCGGAATCAGTTTCACATTTATCAGAAGGGAATTTTAATGAAGCGATGATATTGGCTCAAAATGCTGAAAATGATAATGCCAATATGTTTTTGGATTGGATGCGCGCCTGTTTCAAAGGAAATGGTGTTGAATTGGTCAATTGGGTGGATAAGTTTGCTACTATTGGGCGTGAAAAACAAAAGCTATTTCTTAAATATGGCTTACATTTTTTAAGGGAATTAATGGTTTTGGCTACAACGGGTAAAGATGATTTGAGACTAAGAGGCGAGGAGCTCAATACGGCTTTAAAAATGAAAAGTGTCATTCAATTCAATAAAATTGAACCCATTTCAAAGCTATTTGACGAGTGCAGTTATTTCATAGAACGCAATGCCAATCCTAAAATACTCTTTCTCGATGCCAGTATCAAAATGAATAAAATACTGAGGGGGTAGGGAATATCGAATAATAATTACTGATTCTCGATTTAAGAAGTGAGTTAATATCAAATCATTGTTTATAAATCACAGACTTTTTATTAGTTTTGCATTTAGTAAGTAGGCTTTTTTAAAAACTTAACTGCTTATAGTCACCAAAACTCAGGAAATACTGAGTGGGTGCATTTAAAAAATCATTTTATATTAACCATAATAGATTTATATATAACAAATGGCTTGTGCAAGTTGTGCAGTAGGAAAAGATGGGAAGCCGGGCGGTTGCAGCGGAAATTGTAGTGGCGGTTGCAACAGAATGAATACTTTTGACTGGCTCGCAGAATTAGATATACGAGACACTGGAGATTTTGACCTTACAGAAATTAGCTTCAAAAACGGTGCTCGTAAAGAATTTTATCACAATCCTTCCTTTACCCACGCTTCTACAGGCGATTGGGTTCTCGTAGAAGTGCCCGGCGGTGGTGGCTACGATATAGGAAAAATATCACTCTCTGGTGACCTTGTAAAAATGCAAATGAAAAAGAAATCCGTAAAAGACGGCTCTCTTTTTCTGAATGTCATTCGCAAAGCGAATCAGCGAGATGTTGAAAAATTAGAAGAAATACGCGCCAGCGAACGCGAGATGATGATTCGCGCCCGCGTGATATCCCGCACGCTCGACCTCGATATGAAAATCGGGGACGTAGAATTTCAAGGTGATGGTCGTAAAACAACGTTTTTCTACACTGCCGATGGTCGTGTGGATTTCCGTGAATTGATACGCCATTTCGCTAAAGAATTCAAGGTGAAAATTGAGATGCGCCAAATTGGAGCGCGTCAAGAATCTTCACGTGTAGGCGGTATCGGTTCATGTGGTCGTGAATTGTGTTGTTCCACATGGTTGAGCGATTTTAAAAGCGTTTCTACAACAGCAGCTCGCTATCAACAATTGGCTATCAATCAAGCCAAGTTGAGTGGTATGTGCGGTCGCTTGAAATGCTGTCTTAATTATGAATTGGATACCTATCTCGATGCCTTAGAGGACTTTCCGCCCAATCCAGAAAGGCTCAAGACCCAAACGGGTTCT
>JANMYC010000681.1:0-7661 GCA_031381715.1 Saprospiraceae bacterium | reverse complement strand
ACCATTAAATTTTGCCCTTCATTGATACCCGAAGGCAACACAATTTTATTGTTCACCACGGGCATTTCAACCAAATACCGCCCATATTCACTTTTTTCATCAATATGAATATCTTTTAAATAGGCTTGATTGGAGAGTATCAAATCCCAATCCTCTTTTTTAGCAATTTCTTCAAGCTCTTTGCCTGAGTAGCCGATGGCGTAAAGTCCGCCGATAATGGCGCCCATACTCGTGCCCGTGATATAATCTATGTGAATACCTAATGAATCAATCGCTTTTAAAAGACTGATATGAGCAATGCCTTTGGCTGCGCCACCACTCAAACATAAACCTATTTTAGGGCGATAATTTTTATAGGGTTGGGCTTGAATTGCGTAAAAAAGGGTAAATAAAATAATAGTTAGGGTGAATTTTCTCAGCAACATGGTGTTCTTAAATTTACATGGCGTTGTATTTATTAAAAACGTATAGTTGAGCTATTTTGTCCATAGCCTCTATCGAATAAATAAATTTATCTATAAAGATACTTGAAAGTGGAGAAGGATGCTACAAGTTTCGATTAGTGACATTAAAATATCGGTGAAAATAGGTATTTAAACATTTTATACTGTCCGAATGGACTCCTTATGGAGAGGGGATAAAAAAAGGACTAATGAGTTGGATGCCCATTAGTCCTTTTTGAAATTATATATTTATGCTTATAAACACGAATTACGCCAATTTATACACGAATTTCACTAATTTAGATGTTGACAAATTGCTTTTTAGTATAGTTAACAACGTGTAAATTGGTGAAATTTGTGTATTAATTGGCGTAATTCGTGTTTATAAAATACTACATCAAATCCGATGAAATGAGTTTTAAAAATTCATTGCGGGTTTCTTGTTTTTGAAATTCGCCAGTGAAAGCTGAAGTGGTAGTAACGGAGTTTTGCTTTTGAACACCCCGCATCATCATACACATATGGCTCGCTTCAATCACTACGGCAACGCCAAGCGGGTTGAGAGTCTCTTGAATACAATTTAAAATTTGATTGGTCAAGCGTTCTTGTACCTGTAAGCGGCGGGCAAACACATCCACCACACGCGGAATTTTACTCAATCCAACGATGTGTCCGTTGGGAATGTAGGCAATATGGGCTTTGCCAAAAAACGGCAACATATGGTGCTCGCACATGGAGTAAAGTTCGATATTTTTAACAATCACCATATTGCGATAATCCTCTTCAAACATGGCACCCCTCAGTATTTTGGCCGCATCGAGCTCGTAACCGCCAGTTAGAAACTGCAAGGCTTTTGCCACGCGCTCAGGCGTTTTCTGTAAACCATCGCGCTCCACATCTTCACCCAATTTTTGGAGAATATCACGGTAGTGTTCCGCAAGGTTGAGTGTCAGTTCCTCATTGTATTTTTCTGATTTCATGTAAATTTTTGTATTTTTCTAAATGAAAACCCCGTTTTAAAATTCAACAAATAAGTATTGACAAATAACAACTATTTCAGAAAAAAAGTACAACTTACTGATTATCAGGGTTTTGTACGTCTTTTGTCTAATATCTATTTACTCGCCATAATACTCCGCATAAATGGTTTCGGTCTCAATAAGTTTAATCTTATGGAGTTGGACGCCTTCTTCAATGTGGGGAGTGAGTTGTTGCCAAATAAGCATGACCAGATTCTCAGTAGTCGTTTGGAGATGTTCGGGAATGAAATCCACATCGAGATTGAGGTTGGAGTGGTCGAGCTTATCGGTGATGTGCTCACGTATCAAGCCACTTAATTTTTTAGCATCCATGACAAAACCCGTCATTGGATTGGGTTTTCCTTTAACAGTTACATGAAGATAATAGTTGTGACCATGCCAGTTTTTGTTGGCGCATTTTCCGAAAGTGGCGAAATTTTCCTCTTCGCTCCATTGTTTTACCCAAAGTTTGTGGGCGGCATTGAATCTTTCAACGCGTGTGAGATATACCATGTCAGTCTGTTTTAATTTTTTAAACGCAGGAACTACGACTGCGTGATTTTAATTGAAATTATTGGGGCACAAAGATAGGGAGTTTTTAGGATAGAATGTCTTTTATTTTAGAAAAATTAAGTAAAAAGCCTCGCAAAATGTGATTTTGTGAGGCTTTTTGGACTTTGTACTGAGGGGGTGTCTAATAAGATATTCATTACATATATTCTTTAAAATCATCTAATGGCTCATCAAAACCTTCGAGCATAACAATTTTACCTTTTGCGCAACCGAATTGCCTTTTTTTAATCGGGTTATCTTGTTTTTGCTTGTATAACAAAAATTCAACGAAGTGTTGAACTTCTTTTTTTAGTTTTTCAGGCAAAAGTGATAATTGATTATATAATTGAATATCTGACATAATTTTTAAATTTATGATAAAGTTAATACTTTTTTATTAATCTGCCAAAGGTTTAAAACCTGAGTGTAGCCCTGCTTATGAATGTGTATGAGAAAATGAACAGATTTAATAAAGTTAAGTAAAGAAACCTCACAAAATCACATTTTGTGAGGCTTATTTGACTTTGCACTGAGGGGTATTGTATAAAAATTATCTTTTTTCACGGAACTGAAGTTCCGCTTTACTATTCATTAAAACCCTCATCAGGCTTAGTAGCAGGCACTGATTTAGGGTTTATGATGGGTTTTCCACCTGGTTTAGGTGGTGTAGTAGGTGCAGTAGCAGGTTTAGGTGCTGTGGGTGTTACTGCCTCTTCATCTTGGAATTGGTCAGCGTTGAAAGGTTTGGATTCGTCGCCCCCCTCAGTAGGTGCGCTCTTTCCAGAGTCATCTCTGAAATAATCGCCACAATCCAAGGTAATGCCCAATGAGCCTTCAGGTTTTTTAAATTTCACTGTTTTATCGAAGTTAATAACGGTACTTTTTTCTATTTTATCCATCATTTTAGCGAAATAGGGACGTGCCATAGCACCGCCTTGCCCGTCTTCGATGCGGAGGAAACGGATCCATTGGTCTTCACCACCAACCCAAGTACCGACCACTAAACGTGGCGTAACGCCCATGAACCAACCATCTCTAAAATCGTTGGTTGTGCCCGTTTTACCACCTACTTCGGTTTTTAAGTTTTTAATACCCGGAGCAGAACGGACATTGTATTTCAACATTTGGAGCATGACATATGCTGCATTTTCAGGAAGAGCAGACTGCCTTTTAGGGGTACCTTGATAAATCACTTTTCCCGATTTATCCGTTATTTTACGAATAAAAAGAGGTTTTGTGTAGGTTCCACTGTTCGCAAAAGTGGAATAAGCACCTGTCATTTCAAGTACAGTCAAATCCGCCGCACCTAAGCAAATAGAGGGCGATTTAGGGAGTCGCAATTGCCCATTGCTGTATTTGGCATCTACTTCTACACCCATTTCGTGTACTTTTTCACGCACGGGCTGAGTAGAGCCAATTTGTTTCATTAAGTAAACAGAAGCAGTGTTACGGGATTCTTTGAGGGCTTCCCAAAGGCTGGTATATTCACCAGAGTAGCCTCCTGCATTTTTAGGCGTCCACGGTGTCACTAAACCAAAGCTGCCTTCACCTACCCCAATGGTTTGAGCCACATCGTGGACGGTGGTGCAGGGTGAAATGCCGAAATCAGAAATAGCAGTAACATATATAAACGGCTTAAATGTAGAACCCACTTGACGGTCAACTTTTACGTGGTCAAGTTGATAATATTTATGACCAATACCTCCTACCCAAAACTTTACTTGCCCTGTGAGCGGGTCAACACCCATTGAACCCAATTGAAGGTGCATCCGATGATAACGCACGGAGTCCAACGGTGTCATAGTCGTATCTTTTTCGCCCGCTGAATTATAGGCAAAAACCTTCATTTTAGTCGGTTTATTGAAGTCAGTTCTTATATCATTTTGTAATTTATTCCATTGAGTGCGGAGGGTTTTCCATTCGTTGCTCGCCATTATTTCACGATAAATATCCACTTTTTTACCGCTGATGCTGTTGGTTTTGAGCATGGTATCAAAAAAACCTGCTTGCTTTTCCTGACGCAGCATATTTATAATATCTGAATCCATGAGGTCTAAACCTTCAAATGCTTTTTCGATATTGGTAATAATTTCATCTAAATAGCGACCCCTCATCAGTTGGTATCTATTGGATTCTCTGATATGCCCATCCAGTGAAGCCAACCGCATACGTACTTGGTCGTCAGTGGTTTCTGCATCTTTATACGTCCACGGATCACGGCCGCGCCAGACTTTGAAGTACTTAGCTTGAAGAGTAGCCATGTGTTCTATCAGGGATTCTTCGGCAAGGCGTTGCATTTCAGCATCAATAGTGGTGTGTATTTTTAAACCATCACGATATACATCATAGGTAGAACCATCGGGTTTTGTAATATTGGATGCTTTTAAAATTTGCTTGACTGAATCTGCGAGAGTAGAGCGGAAATATGTTGCTAAACCGTCGTTGTGAGAGCGGGTTCTGAACTTTGAAATATCTAAAGGCTTGCTTGAATATTCTTTAAATTGAGCAGCGGTAAGGTAGTTTTGCTCTTTAGCCCGTCCTAAAACAAGGTTTCGGCGAGCGCGTGTTTTTTCATTGCGTCGGACAGGATTATAATAAGAGGAGTTATTACACATGCCCACCAAAGTAGCCCCTTCATCAATTGTTAACTGTTCGGGTGCTTTGCCGAAATAAACTTCGGAGGCAGCTCTAATGCCGTGCGCATTATAACCAAAATCATAAGTATTGAGGTACATCGTGATGATTTCCTCCTTAGTGTAGGCTCTTTCAAGTTTAAAAGCGGTAATCATTTCACTGATTTTGCGGTAATAATAACCGAATGCTTTTTCAATGAAATTCATATTTTTGAAATCTCTATCGCTATAAAGCAATTTTGATAATTGCATTGTTAATGTCGAACCACCGCCTTGCCCTTTTTGCGCCATTAAAAAGGTTTTCACAAATACACGCCCCAAGGCTTCGGGGTCAACGCCCGAATGTTCATAAAATCGAGAATCCTCGGTAGCCAAAAGTGCTTTGACCATGTGTTTCGGGATGTTTTCGTATTTAACAGGCGCACGATTTTCTATGTAAAGCCTGCCCAACACCGTAGAGTCATCTTGAGCAATCACCTCCGATGCCAAATTCATGGAAGGGTCTTCAAGGCTTTTGAAGGAAGGCGTGGTAAAATAAAAGGTAATTACGGATAAAGCCACTACAGCGGCAACGCCGTAAAAAATACGCCACATCCATCTTGCCACCGTTTCGTGTTTTTCGTTTCTGATAGCGTAATTGTTCACATTTTTGTTATCAGGTAAGGTTCTGAAATCTGCCATTCTGTTATTATAAAATTTTGATTTTCAGCAAGTTATGTTTACCAATGTTTGCTTTTTAAAATTAATACAAATATAGAGACTTATGTAAAACTTATATCAAATTTTGATTTTTAATTTTTCTGTACACCCCCTCAGTATAAAGACCGATTTTTTAATCGCAGTCACGTCTTATAAACGAAAAAGCCGCACTTGATATACAAGTACGGCTTTTATCTATCTTTATTTTGCTAATCTCGATATTTTAAGCTGAAACTTTATCAACCGCATTAATTGCAGCACTGGCATCCGCCGCAATTGTACTGATATCGTCAGCAGCTTTTGCTTCTGGTGCGGGCGTTTCAGTAACTGCAATTGTGTCAGGAGCAACAACTGTTTTGGGTGCTTCTGGTTCAGGAATTGCCTCCACAACAGGTGCAACTATTGTTTCAGCTACTGATTCTGCTACTACTTCAGGAGTTGGCTCTGCAATTGTTTCAGCTATTGGCTCAGTTACAGCGGCAGACGTTTCAGTTTTAGGCGTTTCAGTCGCTTTTTTAGCTTCTTTTTCCTTAAAATTATTCATTTTACCTTCAACATCAGCTTTCGTAGCGAGCATTTCACGGAGCTTTTCTTCTTTAGATTTGACCCTTTCCAAAATCATGTTGATTTTAGCTTGGCGAATCTGTACTTCCAATTGACCTTGTGAGTTATTCGCTCTTTTAGTTTGGAAATCCAATTCGTCTTTATCGCGGTCAATACTCTCTTGCATTTTATCAATCGCTCCAATCAAGCCTTCGTAGCGGCGCGCTAAGCGGTCGCCAGCCGAATTATCATTGATAGCATTGGTGCCAAATTTTTTCTCTTTGACAACTTTAAACATATTATCGATGCGGTTCCAAATTTCGTTGGAATGGTCGCGGGTCAATTTTTTATCCCTAAAAGAAGCTTGCGTTTTCTTCAAGTCTTCAAATATTTCTGGAAAACGCTGAATGCCAATTTCAACTTTTTTCTCAATTTCATCGAGAATATTGTTGAATTGAGCATATAGGTTTTTTGAATTATCCTCAAATTCGTTGCTCATAGAAGTACGCATTTGCTTCAATTGGTCAAAAAGACCGTTTGTAGAATCACGTAAAACTTCTGCGTGCTCGCGGAAAAGGTTTCTGTCTTTTACTTGCTCTTGCACCTTGTTCCAAAATCCTTTGAGCGAATCCCATACTTCACCACTGTAATCGCTAAGTTGAGCGACTTTATCTTGGATTTCAGCAATTTCCGATTTGTAACTTTCGTGTAGCTTGGTAGAAAGTACAATAAAATGCCACTCAGACTGCGCCCGCTGAATAATGTCGCCGCGTTCTACCTTAATATCTTCAGGAAGAATGCTTTCAGTAACAGTGAGCTCTCTTTCGAGATGTGTGAAACCCTCAGGAAAAGCGAGGTCAGAAGCACTATTGCGCCATTCGTTAAGCATTTGTTGCGCAAAATCAGGTGTTGCGATGGCTTCTGGAAATGTCCAAATCTCCACTTTGTTATCGGCAGCACGGAGTTGCATAGCTATTAGTACGCGTTCGTCTTGTGCGTTAGTACCCCAGAGAACTAATTTGGTCTTCATTTACTTTAATCAATTTTTAATTCTACAATATACAGTAAATAGTGATACAATTATTTAAAAATCAGTAAGTTAGATGCGAACAATCGGAGTGAACTCCAGTAAAAAGTAGTAAACAATTTCTTTGTATGGTAATATCTATACTCTACTTGCTTTTTTCAAAACAAGTGCAAAAGTAATGGTGTTTTTTGAATAGGTCAAACCTTATTTTTTAATATTATAATTTTATGCAATTTTAGTGCCGATAAATCTGCGTTTATTTCAGCCCAACCACTTTATTTCTACTTTGGCACTTTAAATCCTTGTCACCGCTTTAAGGCGGTGATAAGGATCTTCTAAAGTGTCAAAAAGAATTATTCCAGTTTTTTAAAATAAAAAAAGAGGCGATGCGAAAGCACCACCTCCAGCCCTAACCAAATAAAACCAAATTATAAATTTATCTTATGAAGAGGATTTCGAATTAAAAAATAAGCAGACGTAATTTTTACGAAGTTCGAAATCTCGAATCAATTTCACTTTGTGTCGTTTTTACACTTACAAAGGTGAGCATTTTTTTTGAAAAAATCTCATTTTTTTTTTCACATTTTTTCAATCAATAAGTTGATTTTCGACTTTTATCTTGCCAGATTTGCCTCTTTTTTGAGTTCTAATTTTGGAATTCCAAATAAATAAAAGTAATTAAAATTAATTTAGAAATTTTATTTTATAAACTAAGTATGTTTTAGAATATATTTCTGTTTTTAGA
>JANMYC010000628.1:0-2078 GCA_031381715.1 Saprospiraceae bacterium | reverse complement strand
TTTGACAACGTGGTTAGAAAACTACGGGCATTGGGGTTTTCCCGGGGAGTTTTTGCAATATGGTGGGCAATCTGATGAAATCGGTGGCGAGTTTTGGAGCGAAGGCGAATTGGGCAATATTGAAAATCGGGCGGCTTCTTCGGCGGCACATATTTATGGTAAAACGAAAGTCTCTGCCGAGTCTTGCACGGCGGGTGGAAAAGCCTACGTGCGGTATCCCGAAATGATGAAACAGCGTCTTGACCGCTTTTTTACTGAGGGGATAAACAATACGCTTTTACACGTCTATATCACGCAACCGACGGACGATAAAGTGCCTGGCATAAACGCCAATTTTGGGAACGAATTTAACCGTCATAATACGTGGTTTGACTATCTGCATTTGTTTACGACCTACATAAAAAGGACGAATTTTATGCTCCAACAAGGCAAATATGTGGCAGATGTGGCGTATTTCATTGGCGAAGATGCCCCTAAAATGACGGGCGTTACCGACCCCGCTTTGCCTGCGGGCTATTCATTTGACTACATCAATGGCGAGGTAATTAGAGACCGCGTGACCGTGAAAAATGGCAGATTGTACTTGCCCGACGGCATGAATTACGGCTTATTGGTTCTACCAAAATTGGAAACAATGCGCCCCGAATTGCTCCAAAAAATCAGTGATTTGGTCGCACAAGGCGCAACGATTTTGGGACCTGCGCCCAAGCGTTCACCGAGTTTGCAGGGTTTTCCAAATGCAGATATTCAGTTGAAAAAATTGGCGGCGGACTTGTGGGGCACTATTGATGGTAAAACAATTTTGTCGCGTAAATTCGGAAAAGGCACTGTTTTATCGGGCATGGATATGCAAACAGCCTTGAATTTTGTCAATATCGTAGCGGATTATGATGCTAAAACCACCGAACCGACTTTATTCATTCATCGCAGAACTGCCGAAGCGGACATCTATTTTATCAGCAATCAAACGGAAAAGAAAATTACACTTTCGCCCGAATTTAGAATGGCTGGTAAACAACCCGAGTTGTGGAACCCTGTGACGGGTACGATGCGGGTCTTGACTGAATTTACGCAACGCGGTAGTGTAACAAGTGTACCTTTAACCTTAGATGGTTTGGAAAGTGTTTTCATCGTTTTTAGAAAAAATGTGGTTGCCAATGCCGTTGCGAGGGTCAATTTTCCCGAATCGAAAATTTCAATAACCATTTCAAGCCCGTGGACAGTGAGTTTTGATACTAAAATGCGTGGTTCTGCACAGCCTGTTGTTTTCAACGAATTAACGGATTGGGCAAAAAGCACGGACGACAATATTAAATACTATTCAGGAACGGCTGTTTATAAAAACACCTTTACAACGCCTTTACCCGCCAAAGGCGAACGCATTTACCTACATTTAGGCGATGTGAAAGTTATGGCAAAAGTAAAAGTAAACGGCATTGATGTCGGCGGCGTTTGGACTGCCCCGTGGCAAGTGGATATTACAAATGCTGTAAAAAAAGGCGATAATACCCTTGAAATCAGTGTGGTCAATACGTGGGTCAATCGGTTGATTGGTGACAGCAAATTGCCTGTTGCCGAGCGCAAAACTTGGACAAGTACTGTTTTGTACAAACCCGAAAGCCCTTTGCAGCCTTCGGGACTGAGGGGGCCTGTTACGGTGCAGTATGTTGGTTTTTAAATTTCTTCGTTTTTACCCTTACCATTTATACTTTAATATGAAAAATTTTATAGCCACCCTATTATTAGGTGTCCTTCTGTCAAATTCATTCGCTCAAAGCAAAAATCCCCTTACTGTTCAAGCTCAGGATTTGGAAAATGGATTTAAAAATCCACCAAAATCAGCCCGACCTTATACTTTTTGGAATTGGGTGAATGGCAATGTGAGTAAAGACGGTATAACCAAAGATTTAGAGACCATGAAAAACCTCGGAATCAGTGGATTTGAATTGTTTGATGCAGGGTTCAACTTTCCAAACGGGGGTTTAATTTATAATTCTCCTCAGTATCATGAGATAGTTAAATTTACCCTATCCGAAGCTAATCGTTTAGGTTTGGAGGCTGGTTTTCATAACGCATCA
>JANMYC010000619.1:0-1851 GCA_031381715.1 Saprospiraceae bacterium | reverse complement strand
CCCCCCCGAGTCCTCGGGGCAGGCTCTCAGTATTTTGCACATTTTCAACCTTTTTTTGAATCAGATTGACATCTGTGGTCACAGGGTCTTCACCCATTAAACCCATCAAAACGGCTATATCTGTACCGTGCCCTTTGCCCGTTTTAGCGAGAGAACCATATAAAAAGACTTTTATATGCTGAACTTGATTAAATATCTGCCTTTCATGGAGTTCTTGCGTGAATTGTTGAGCTGCACGCCAAGGGCCCAACGTATGTGAGGAGGATGGTCCGACACCTATTTTGAAGATGTCGAAAACCGAAATGCGTTCTTCAATCATTTTAATTAAAATTTGGTTGTATTTGGTTTCAATTAGATTTTATACTCAATCAATTAGTAATGTAAGCGCAAATTTCAGTTAAATTTTGATAATTTCCTTTTAAAAAATAGGTTAAAACCTCTAATGAGGTATTTAAACGAGCAAATCTGAGTTTAAAAGAATATTTTTGGTAGATTTTAAAATATACTTCGTCCAGCTTCGTCATTAAGTTTAGAATGAAGCATGTGACATTACATATCGAATCACCTATGGCTGACGCCCAAAATCGTCAAATACAAGAAACTGTCCGCCGCGAACGCGGACGTTTGCTGGCTTTTATCCGCAGTCGAATCCCCCGACCAGAGGACGCTGAAGATATTGCACAAGACGTTTTTTACGAATTTACGGAAATGTACCGCCTCATGAAGCCTGTTGAACAAATCGCTTCATGGTTGTTTACAGTGGCGCGGAACAAAATTACTGACCGTTATCGGAAGAAAAAACCTGTCCTTTTAGAAGATGTTTTCACATTTAAATCCAGCGGCGATGACGATAATGGTTATCTCCTCGACGAATTACTCCCCGCAGCCAATGTTCGCTCAGCTGATGTGGAAATGATGCGCGAAACCATCATGGAGGCTCTTATGGAAGCTCTCGACGAATTGCCCGCCGAACAGAGGGATGTGTTTGTGCAGCATGAGTTAGAGGATAAAAGTTTCAAAGAGATTGCCGAGGCGAGTGGCGTCACCATCAACACTCTTTTATCGCGTAAAAGATATGCGGTACTCTATTTGCGTGGTAAGCTGAAATCATTGTACGATGATTTATTGAATAGCTAAGTAGTCGGTCTAAAATAACCGACAATTCTCAAGTTTGCCCCCATACCCCCGAAGGGGATTATCCCGAGCACTCGGGAGTAAAAAAGGCATACTTTTCACCCTTTTTGAGGTGTAATCCCCCTTCGGGGGTATGGGGGCGAATTTGAGAAAATGTCGATAATTTTAGAAGCTTACTTATTTCACGCACAACCATTTAAAAATTATTTGTAGAATTATAATAAATTAAAAAATATGAAAGGTTTCTGGGTTTTAAAAGGTCTTAAAATCCTCGTTTTGATGGTCTTCTTCATTGCATTATTCGGTACAGCAGTGATGTGGCTCTGGAATTGGCTGATGCCAAGTCTATTTAGTCTGCCTTACATCACATTCAGTCAAGCCATTGGGTTGACAGTCCTGACTCGAATATTGTCAGGTGGATTCCGTATGGGCATGGGTGGCAGCCGTGAACACTGGGCGCAAAAACGCCAAATGTGGGACAAGTGGTCATCTATGTCATCCGAAGAACGTCAAAAATGGAAGGAGGATTGGAGAAGCCGTTGCCAACACAGCCGTCGTATGGGTTTTAAAAACCAAGAAGAAGGAATGGGTGGCGACCAAATTTAGATAGTTATAGACATTAGGTGTTGATATGAAGCCGAAGAAGGTCAAACTTTTTCGGCTTTTTTAATAAATCTATTCTTTAAAAATGGGTAAATAAATACTGAAATGATTATC
>JANMYC010000607.1:0-8654 GCA_031381715.1 Saprospiraceae bacterium | reverse complement strand
CGTTCAGATTCCAATTTGAACCATTTTTCAAGTTCATTACTCGGAATATCGTTCACATAAACGGTTTGCTCGCTGGATGTGTAAGCATTTGTGGCTTTAGCACCAAGTGAGGAAACCAGTTTGTCATACTCATTAGTGGCTACAAATTTGGCAGCTTCATTGGATAAGCTATCAATTTGAGCGTAATATTCGCCTCTTACTGAGGGGTCTATTTCGTGGCGATGTTTTTCATAAACTTCCGCTATTTGAGATAGCAGGGATGATTCTTGCGCCCAATCAAGGGAGCCAATTTGACTCGTACCTTTGAACATCATGTGCTCAAGGTAATGCGCCAAGCCTGTTGTATCGGAAGGGTCTTGCTTCGAACCAGCACGAACGGCAATATTAGAAAATATGCGCGGTTCGTTTTTGTTTACACTCATCAGTATCTGTAACCCGTTACTCAATATATGTTTTTTTACATAAATGGGATCTTTAGATACTGTGTTGAATTCTTCTTTGGTTTTACTGATTGGGTATAATGCTAATGCATTCATAATGGTGTAATGTTTTTATTGCTTATCTCTCGCTCTTTGTTAAACTATAGATAAATTTTAGGATTCGTAGCAATTAAGCGTGATTTGAAATTGAAATCAAAAAATTAGCATTGTTGACATATTTGTCAGAGTTCACAATTTATAAATGATTGGATTATTTCATCTATAAAAGAGTCTTAAAAGAGCTTGTGTGAGCGTAAAAATAATATTATATCAAACAATTATGCAGGGTTTTTAAGTATAAAATTAGGGATTTTAAACAATCTTTAACTTATTTAAAATAAACGATATACTTAAAAAAATACGGTTATTATTTTTTACACATAATAAGTTGACATTTTAATCAAGAAAAGACTAATTTTGCGCTTCTGTTTAAAAATTTTTTCTAAAACAATAAAATAAATTCCAAAATGGGAAAAGGTGATAAAAAAACCAAGCGTGGAAAAATTATAAGAGCTTCATTTGGCAAATGCCGTCCAAAAGCAAGTAAATTAGTAGCGCCAAAAGCAGAAGTTAAAGCTGAAGCTTAATCTGTTTTTATAAGAAATGAAAAATGAGCCGTGACATTAGTTTCGGCTTATTTTTTTGTGATGATTTTCCACTTTCTTTGGTACAAATATCAGCCTATGGTTATTGAGTAAATAACCTTGTGATTTGAAAAATTTAATGACAGATGGAATGAAAGACAATAAGGCAGTGATTAGCATAGGTAAAATCTCTGTGATAGGATTCATAGTACTGTTTGTTTTTTATAGTGATACAATATTTACGATAAAGAATCAAATTTCAAGCCAAATTCAATATCTGAATAGGCACCCAAAAGTTAAAAGATTGTTAAATAAAAAAAACTCCGACGTTTTTGAAGACATCGGAGCCCAATGAAAAACATAAAAATACCCCTATTTGTCGTTTTCTCTTTATATTCCTTGCAACAGTTAGGGATGTAGCCCATTGCAAAGGTGTATGTGTAATCTTGTAATGAGTGGTTAGTTAAGCCTAATTTTTATTAAACTATACCAACAGTTTATGATTTTTCAAATACAATGCCAAAAGCCGTGCTCTTAGTCCAGAGTACGGCTTTTATTTTTTAAATTATAAATTTTTACATTTTTAAAGGACTGACAATCAGGTAGGTAAGTAGGCGTGAAGAAATAAACGCTGTTATCGTCGGGCTAAAAATTATACAAAATGCGGAGCAAAGCGAAGTATTTTGTATGATTTTCAGAGCCGACTTAAAAAGATAGCAGTGTTTATTTTAGCCCAACTACTTATGTTACAATTGGTGGGTTTCTTTCACAAATTTGGCAAAAGTGAAAAGAGTATCAAAACGATAATCAGGCTTAATGGAGGAGGTGTCTTCACCTTTCCCTTCCACGAATACTTTCACCATGCCAAGGTTTTCCCCAAATTCCATATCTGAAATGGAGTCACCAACAATCACTGAATTAGCAAAGTTTATTTCAGGAAAATCTTGCTTCGCTTGCTTCGCCATGCCAATATTGGGCTTTCGCAGAATTGAACCAGAATTGGGTAAATCGGGCGCGTAATATATTTTATCAATCCGGCCATCCAGCAAGTCAACGGTTTTGAGCAACATGCGATGAACATCAAAAAGTTGTTTTTCAGTCATCAATCCTTTCCCGATTCCTGCTTGATTCGTCACCACTACTATACGCCCAAATACAGATGATAAATTTTCGATGGCTTTTATACTGCCGGGGATAAAATCAAAATCGTCCCAACTTTTCACATAGTCGCCTGGGATTCGCTGATTGATTACTCCATCACGATCCAAAAAAAGAGTCCATGTGTTATCGAATTTGTGCATGAAAAATACTCATTTATATTTGTCTGAAACATCAGGAACGATGAAATAATAAGTTGTTATTTTTAGCCGATTACCGTTTCATTTTTCCTTACCATAAAAGTCATGAATTTTTTTCATAACTCATTGTTTAGCCCGTATAATTATTTTTTTTTATAAAAAAAGCCGACAATCAAGTGACTGTCGGCTTTAACATTAGAATGATAAGAGAGAATATCTTTTACGACTTGTAAAATTCAAAATCAATGTTCAATTCCGTCCCACACAGCATCATTATGCACCCAGTCATGTGTATCGATTTGCTTGACCACCACATATTCATTGGGTTTTTTAAGCAATTGCTTTTTCATGAGTTGGGTCGATTGAATCATTTTTAGCTCGTCATTGTCAATATCAATGTCTTTAACGTGGAGTTTTGGATTAATCAAGTCGAAATCCAGTGGGTCATATTTATAAATTGACCATTCTCCAAAGCTATATTCCAAGGCTGTCAAATTGTCTATCCAATCGCCCGAGTTGAGATAAACAATGTTCTCCGAATGTTTTATTTCCGGTTGGTGAACGTGCCCACACACAACTGCATCGTACCCCTCAGTATGAGCCATCGAAATTGCCTTTTCTTCAAATTTTTGAATGTATTTTTCGGTTTTTGAGGATTTATTGCCTTTAAATAATTTATTAAAAAAATATAAAAAACCAAAATGACGGGCAAAGAAATGTGAAAGCCATTGAGCGCCTATCATCGAGTTATCCAAGACATCGCCGTGGAAAAACCAATATTTTTTATTGCCTAATTTCAGAACCAGTTGATCTCTTAAAAAGAGATTGCCGCTATTAAAATCCGAAAAGCGTCGTAATGAAGCATCGTGATTACCTGTCAAATAGTAAATTCGAGTGCCATTCGTCATTAATTTCATGAATCGGTTGATAACGCGTAAATGTGTGCTTGGAAGAGACTTAAGCTGTGCTGTATCAATGATATCGCCGTTTAGTATAATTATTTGGGGTTTAACACTTTTTAGATAATTAAGTAGTTCAGTGGCTTTGCATGTTTTTGAACCTAAATGAATATCTGATAAAACTAAAATTTCAACTCTTCTTTTCATTCTTTTTAAATGGTAACGGTTTATTTATTTTAACACAAAAATCGTATTTCAATATTAACTGTATATTAAGTGAATGTTAGCTTTATGTAAAGTTTTAAAAAGCAGGGAAGGTTATTATTGTTAAATTTTGTTTATTTATAATGTGTTTATTCCAAATTAAATATCTTATAAATATTTTTATCAAATTTTAATACCATTATTATTTGATTTTTTAAAATAAATCTTTAAATTTAAGTCTGAATACAAAATCGGACAGTCATTTTAACTTCAAAGCAAACACGCAAAGACTTGCCCACCGATTTATAACCAATTCTCTCACCACTCAGAATTGATGGAATATCAAAAGAGTAGATGGAGCGTGATGGATTCTCTCTTTTCCTGTTTTGTTTATTCTGATTAAAATCTTAAGACTCATGATTTATGATGCAAAAAACATCCGTAATGTAGTCTTACTGGGGCACTCTGGCTCTGGGAAAACCTCCTTCGTAGATTGTATGCTTTATGAAGCTAAAGCGATTCCGCGGAGGGGGAAAATCGAAGACGGCAATACCACATCTGACTTTACACAAATCGAGCAAAGCCGAGGAAGTTCAATCTTCTCAACGCTGATGCACGTAAGCTGGAAAGATTGTAAAATCAACATTATTGACACACCCGGTTCCGATGACTTTGTCGGCGAAGTCATTTCTTCTTTAAAAGTTGCTGACACGGGTGTCATGCTACTCAACGCTAAAAATGGGGTAGAAGTGGGCACCGAACTTATCTGGGAGTATGTCCAGAGTTTTAAAACACCTACCATATTTGTAATCAATCAATTAGATCATGAAAAAGCGGATTTTGATGCCACATTGGAGCAAGCCCGCTCGCGCTTTGGCGATAAAGTCGTCACGGTGCAATACCCCCTCAGTCCCGAGAGCCGAGATGGGGCATTTTGTATTGTAGATGCACTCCGTATGGTGACTTATAAGTTCCCTAACGATGGTGGCAAACCTGAAAAATTACCAATTCCCTCTAGTGAAATGAGTAAAGCTGAGGCAATGCACCAAATACTTGTAGAAGCTGCCGCCGAAAACGATGAAACCTTGATGGAATTGTTCTTTGAAAATGGAACGCTCACCGAGGAGGAATTGGCAAAAGGCTTAACGATTGCATTGGCTAATCAAGAGATTTTCCCTGTATTCTGTACTTCTGCCACAAAAAATATGGGTAGCGGACGGATTATGGGCTTCATCCATGACATCTGCCCATCACCTGCTGAACGCCCTGATGCCCCGCTGATTAATGGTGGAAAATTGAAATGTGATGCGAATGGCAAATCAGCCGTTTTTATTTATAAAACAATGTCCGAACCCAACGTGGGCAATGTTTCTTATTTCAAAGTATATTCTGGCACTTTGAATGCAGGCGATGATTTGTATAACGCTGCCAACTCGACTGTGGAAAGGATGAATCAATTATTCGTTTCTGAAGGTAAAAATCGAGAATTGATTAATACCTTGAAAGCGGGCGATTTGGGTGTAACCGTAAAATTGAAAAATTCTCATACCAATAATACATTGTGTGGTAAAGGCAGTGATGTAGCGATTGAGGAAATCCATTTTCCTAACTCGCGCATCAGAGTAGCCGTAGTGCCACCGAGCAAAAATGATGTTGAAAAATTAGCAAAAGCCCTGCATACCATGCAGGAAGAAGACCCAACTTTGGTGATAGAACATTCCACTGAACTCAAGCAAATGATACTACACGGACAAGGTCAATTGCATTTGGATATGGTAAAATATAGGCTTGAAAAGGTTTTTGGCGTCAATGTGAGCTTTATGAAACCTAAAATACCGTATCGTGAAACTATTACTCGGTCAGCCAACCATAGTTATAGGCATAAAAAACAATCAGGTGGCGCGGGGCAATTTGCTGAAGTACACTTCCGCGTTGAGCCTTATACTGAGGGGATGCCTGCACCCGCCGGCTTAAATGTACGCACCAACGAAGAGGATATATTACCATGGGGTGGTAAGCTCGTTTTCCAGAATTGTATCGTAGGGGGTGTCATTGATTCCAGATTCATGTCCGCTATTAAAAAGGGTATCATGCAGAAAATGACTGAGGGGCCTCTCACGGGTAGCCACGTTCGGGATATTCGAGTCAGTGTCTATGACGGTAAAATGCACGACGTGGACTCCAATGATATGGCATTCATGGTGGCATCTTCCCAGTGTTTTAAAGAAGCATTTCCGATGTGTGGGCCTCAGATTTTAGAGCCTATTTACGACCTTGAGGTGCTCTGTGAAAGCGAAATGATGGGCGAAGTAATGGGTGACCTCCAAACCCGTCGAGCCGTAATAATGGGTATGGATGCCGATGGACATTATCAAAAAATAATGGCTCGAGTACCATTGGCGACATTGCACGATTATTCATCAACTTTGCGTTCGCTCACGCAAGGAAAGGCAAAATTTAATCTACAAATGGCTGAATATCAAGCCGTTCCGGGAGATGTTCAAGCTAAATTAATTGAAGAGCATAAGCATATTGCAGAATTAGAACATGCCTAAATAGGCGTTTAAAAATAACCTGCAGGCAGGCAGGCAGGTCGACAATTTCTGTTGGGCTTAAAATTATGAAAAATACGGAGCGCAGCGGAGAATTTTATATAATTTTGAGAGCCGACTTAAAAAAGAAATTGTCGGTTATTTTAGCCCAACTACTCAATATCAGAAAGCTTTAAAAGCTCGATTTTTTATTTTTAGCTAACAGGCGATACCCCTCAGTATCGCCTGTTTTTTTAAAACACTAAAGCCTTTTTCTGTATTTTAATAAAATCTACTTTTTCTGTTTCGCAAGTTGGGCAGCAATATGAATTAGGCAAAGAATCAAACAATGTTCCACTTGGAATTTCATTTAATTCGTCTCCATATTCAGGGTCGTATATCGTAAAACAGTTGGGGCAAGAGTATATTTCACCAACGTACTCAGAGCCTTTTGCGATTACTATTGGGATAGCATCACTTTCCTCGTTTTCCTCAATGTCGGTGTTCACTACTAAGTTTTCATTTAAATAAGATTGATATTTTTCATACAAATTGAGTAAAATATTGGGCAACTCCACTTTCAGCGCAAACTCCTTAAAAACGAATGATTTGCGGCTATTGGGGTTAAAGTTCTCTTTGTATAAAATGCGGTAACCATCAATAAAACCACCTAAAATTGACCTTTTTTTAATGATAATTGAACCAAATACCTCACTCTTAGGCTTGCTTTTAATCGCAAAACAAACCCCAAACGTGCGGGCATCTTTTCGATTAAATTCCTCGACGATTTCATTTTTCAATTTTACATCTTCAATGGCACCATCGGTATGCTGCCAATTTAGTTCAATGGCTGCGTGGCGCAGATTGATGTCAAATTTTCCCAATATGCGCTCCCATTTTAAGCGGTCGCTTTCTTCAATACCTTTAATGATGAGGGATCGCCACGGTGTTAAGCATATTTGACCAATTTTAGTATCTTGACAAAGCTGCGTAATGGCTTCCAAAAAACTTAATTTGAAAAATTCGTTGCGGCGATAAATGCCCAGCCAAGTCCTATCTCCATACCGATTAAAACCTTCATAATACGGCAACATGAAGCGTGGGATGACCAGTTCTTCGGAAATAGGGCGGGTGAGAAGGCGGTTTTTACTTGTAATTTCTTTTTGAATAACATCTTTATCAAGCTTATCAGTTCCGATTTTATCGGAATGTCGTGCCTCCATATTTTTTGCTTTTAAAATAAAATTTTCAAGCAATTGACTGATATGGGGTATTTCAGTTGAATAAATCAGCGTATCCCAACAAAACATTTGATTGGATTTCGGAAGGCGCACATATAAGTACCAATAATGGCTGTGTTGCGAAGCCACAAAGTTGAGGTGCCCCGTAAAAAAAGGTGTAAAACTCTGCTTATTGTCCGAAATATTGATTTTGAGCCGTGGACGATATTCAAATTGACTTAAAATATCTTGGTACCCCCCCTCAGTCAACCATTCATTGGTATGAAAAACAGATGCTGCTGGGTATGAACTGATGATATTTGGGTACGTTTCAGTATCCACTTCAAAGTCAATATTAGCCGTTTTTAAAGCTTTTTGTAGGTATCCACTGTTGTGCAACGATACTGTGGTTAGTAATTGCTGGCGCATACCAATCCGGAAACCCACAATACCTACTTTTTTAGCGGCTTGTAAAAGGGTTGACAGCATACCCACCGATGCAATACCACCTCTCAAATTTATTTTTATATGATGTTGATCTGCCATTTTTCTTTTTTTATACTCGTGGTACCGCTCCAAAGCGGTGTCACGAGTAGCTGATATTAACCCATGACACCACTTAGAGCGGTGCCACGGTTTGGATTGCCAAATTCTGTAAAATGCGTTTAATTTCGGGGCGGCAACTGCCACAGCCTGTGCCTGCGCTCGTTTTCTGGCAGACAGATTCAAGCGTGTCACAACCACTTTCAATGGCTTTTTCAATATTACCTGAACCGATGGTATTGCACGAGCAGACGAGTTTACCAATGATGGGTTCAGCTGTTTTACCCGAGCGCAACAAAGCCAAACGTTTTTCGGATAGTTCAATGCCTTTACTAATTAATTCTTTGAATTCTTGAAATTCGGATTTATCCCCAATGAGGATTGTTCCCACCAATTTATCATTGTGGATGATACATTTTTTATAAAAACGCTTCGCTTTATCTATAAAAAGAATCTCTTCATACTCGTTGGCGTTGGTTGCAGGAATCTCGACAATGCCGATAGAAGCAATTTGTAAACCTTCCACTTTCAATATATTCATTGAGGTTGAGCCCGTATAAAAACTGCCCTCATCGCCCGAAATATAACGGGCGCATATTTTCGCCTGCTCTTCGGCGGCGGCTGAAATACCCCATATTTCACGCTCGAATTCAGCTATTTCACCGAGCGCAAATACTGAGGGGTCACTCGTTTGGAGGTATGAATTAACCACCACGCCCCGCTGACAAGTCAAGCCCGCACTTTGCGCCAATTCGATATTGGGGCGGGTACCAATGGCGAATAGAACGACTTGACAATCTATTTTACGACCACTTTTGAGGCGTACAGCTTCTACGTGTTCAGAGCCATAAAAAGTGTCAATTTCATCGTTAAAATACGTTTCAACGCCCATATCA
>JANMYC010000515.1:0-3661 GCA_031381715.1 Saprospiraceae bacterium | reverse complement strand
CCGTCATTTTAACCCCCTCAGTCCCGAGAGGTCGGGATTTAGCAATACATGAAAATTTCTATTATCGGAACAGGGAATGTTGCCTATCATTTGGGTAAAAGATTGCTTGAAAAAGGCGTCAAAATCAATCAAATTATTGGTCGAAATGCCGCTCATACTGAGGGGGTCGCCCGAATTTTAAATACATTATTTGAAGCCGATTTTAATAAAATAAAAGCCGATAGTGATATTTATATCATTGCTGTCAGTGATTCTGCCATTGATTCTGTCGCTCAGAAAACATCACAAGTACTTGATAACCAAATAGTTGTACACACCTCTGGCTCAATCCCGTCCACGATATTAAAACCTTATTTTAAAAATTACGGTTCATTTTATCCACTTCAAACCTTTTCAAAAGAAAGCCAACCCGATTTCGATAGCATTCCCATTTTTATCAATGCCAATTCTAAAAAGTCAGAAAATAAACTCCTGGCTTTGGGTAAAAAAATTGCCAATAATCTGCATCATTTGGATGATGATAAAAGAATAATTGTGCATATTGCAGCCGTTTTTGTGAATAATTTTACCAACAGCCTTTTTCAAATCGGTCATGATATTCTTAAAAAAGAGAATCTTCCCTTTGACATACTCCAACCTTTGATGCTTGAAACAGTACTTAAAATAAAAAATCACGAACCCTCTGAAATGCAAACGGGTCCCGCCA
The DNA here is from genome assembly GCA_031381715.1 of Saprospiraceae bacterium. Lineage (GTDB taxonomy): Bacteria > Bacteroidota > Bacteroidia > Chitinophagales > Saprospiraceae > JAAFJT01. The sequence continues at coordinate 2,955 of JANMYC010000515.1, read as the reverse complement.
AAAGAGGCGACCTTGTAACTATACAAAAACACATTGATTATTTAAAAAAAGAAGCTCCGCAATTGGTTTCCATTTATGAACTTCTGACTAAAAATATCAATCCCAATATTGAGCTGTAAACTTTTAACAGTGAAATTTTTTAAATGAAATTTTAAGATAAAAAATGAGAATAGTAGGCGAAATACCACACCCAATTATCAAAATTACGGTCTTTAAAAACGACGGGAAATTCAGCATAAAAGCTGAGTCGGGACTCATGGAACAAATATATAAATTCCGTGATGATGAACGCTTGCAATCTTTTGAAGATATACAAAAGCTTGTGGATGAAGTATTTATAAAAAAAATTGAAGAAAATATTACCAATATGTACGAAGCGAAGCATGAAGCCATTCATCGGCATTTGGCGCATGAGGTTGGCGAATTTGAGAAGATTTTATAGTTACTTTTACCACAGAGGGCACATAAGGTTCACAAAGTTATATTTGTGTTCTTATGTGCCCTTTGTGGTAAAAAACAGAAAATAATAATTTAAAAAGGCAATTCATCATCATCATCCCATTCCTCTCTTTTACGGCTTTGGCGGTATTCTTCATCAAAATCCTCTAAGCCGTCTATATACATTTGCTTCATTTCTTCTGGAAAATCATCGGTATCAATTTTGACAATTTGAACATCTATACCCTTGAATGACTCCGAAAGTGCCGTCTGAATCCGCTCTAATATTTCATCGGGAGAGCCCGTAAATTCACCGTTTTCAAAGACATCTTTCATAGTGGCAATGGCATTATCTATGAAATCCATGCGAGTTGCCAAGGTCTTTTCGTCCTTTTTAGGATAATAGCCACCTTCATCCTTTATCTCTAATTTTTTAAAATACTGCTTACGTAAATAAACCAGTAAATTGATAATTTTGATATGTGTATCAACACCTGCAAACTGGGTTTTAACAAAAATCCACCTATTTTTTTCAAGCGTATCGCCTACTATCATTGAAAAAATGGAACGTAGCACCCCCTCAGTATCGAACAATAATTCTATCATTTCTGACTCTTCGTGGGGCTGAAAAGTGATGCCTTTTAACCCAAAATCGTAATCATCAACGGCATTTTGTTCCCATCCTTCTTCGTCGTCATCATCGTCGTCATCCATGGAAAAAGGGCGGGGTATTGTATCAAGCAAAGGCTCTTCCTCAGCTTTTTCGGCTGTGAAAGTCTTGTAACGCCATCCATTGGTCTTACAAATATCCTCAACATCATCGATTAACAAAGGAATCGAATTCGGTGACTTGAGTTTACCTCTGAAAGCAATAGTGATACCCATGAGATGAATTTAAGTGATTATTGTTCAAAAATAAGAAAGGAAACGTGTAATAGCACATTTCCCTTCTTATTTATAAATATTTTTATTTTTATAATAGAATATTAGTTTCAAAGAAACATTAATTAGCCCCCCTACCCCCAAAGGGGGAGTACAACTCAGTAAACATTAAAAATATCCAAAAATGCGCAATTTTGGCAATTTCCGAGTGGTACTCCCCCTTTGGGGATAGAAGGGCTAAGTTTTTACAATGAATCATTACTTTTGACTATCCTTATAATCTTGCCAAGATTTCGTTTTATAGATATTTTCGGCGGCATATTTCAATTCTGGTATCAATTGATCAGGTTTTTTGTAGCCTGGAGAGATTGAAACGCGCTCGTAAGTCTCTGTTAAGTACACAATTGAGGGATAACCCATGTTGCCATCTAAAAGCGAATACGCTAAAGTATGCACACCATTGCGTCCTTGATTGGCAATATACTCGAATTTATGACCATTAAAATCAATGGATTCCTTCATTTCTGCATCCAATTTGACACAATAGAAGTTTTTAGTCAAATATTCCGCAATTTTTGGATCCGTGAAAGTTTCTCTATCCATCACTTTACACCAGCCGCACCAATCGGTGTAAACATCCACCAATATTTTTTTAGGCTCTTTTTTATTAAGGTCAAATGCCTCTTGCCAAGTCAACCATTTAACTTTCGTTGGCTCAGGTTCTGTATTTTTAAAAGAGAAAGCAGTCATTGCCAAACTTGAAATAAGGAGGGCAAAAACTGGTAAAAAGAATTTTTTCATGTTAGGATTTTTATTTTTAAAACTTTTAAAATCAACGAGCTTTCAACCAAACATTCAAAAGGTTTGGTTGTTTAGATAAGTCAAACTATTACATATCAAAAATCGTGTAAAAACATCAATTCTGCAAACGAATTCCTGAATTAATGCGTTAAAGTTTATTTAAAATCAAAAATTTATGTCGAAAAGGAAAATAGTGGTAGCCATTGGCGGGTCAAGCGGCTCCATCTACGCCAAAGTTTTATTGGATAAGCTCAGCACTTTAGAGAATCAGATTGAAGCGGTAGGCATCGTGATGAGTGAAAATGCCAAGTTTAATTGGGAATACGAATTAGAAAAACCTTTCGACAGCACCACCCTACCTGCACATTTTAAGTTTTATGAAAAAATGGATTTCATGGCACCCTTCGCCAGTGGTTCAGCGAAATACGATACTATGATTGTCTGCCCTTGCTCAATGGGCTTAATGGCGCGCATTGCCACGGGCATTTCCAACGATTTGGTGACGCGGGCAGCAGATGTAATTTTTAAAGAACGCCGCCGATTGATTCTCGTTCCTCGCGATACCCCCCTCAGTATAATTCATATAAACAACATGAAAACCATCACCGAAGCAGGTGGCATCATTTGCCCCGCTACGCCCAGTTTTTACAGCAAACCCAAAACATTTGAGGAATTAGCGGCAACGGTCATTGATAGAGTCATAGATTTGGCGGGTTTAGATTTAAAAAGTTATCGGTGGAGTGAATGAAATAACCGTGGCACCGCTTCTAGCGGTATCACGGATCTAAATCTAAAAGAACATTTCACCCGCCTATCCACGCTGTTCAGCGATAA
>JANMYC010000501.1:0-2041 GCA_031381715.1 Saprospiraceae bacterium | reverse complement strand
TCTAAAAGTTAATCAAGGTATTCAAACATTTCTTAGAGAATTTCATGAAAATGTAAAATATATGATTGAAACAGAAATTATTTTTGAAGAGACTTCAAAAGGTGAGTTGAATCCCTGGCTTTTTAAAAATATTGTTCTTATTTCATTGAGATTAGGAGAGTATGATTGGACTGAAAAGTTTATTAAAGATTATAAAGATAAATTACCTCAAGACTCAAGAGACAATGCAGTTTCTTATAATCTTGCTCTGGTATATTTTTATCAGAAAAAATTTGACAAAGTTATTGAGCAGCTTAGAGAAGGTGAATATGAAGATATGGGATATAATTTAGGCTCAAAATCTATGCTTTTGGCAATTTACTATGAACAAGACGAAGACGATGCATTATTTTCTTTAATGGATACATTCAAAACATATTTACATAGACATAAAGAAATTTCTGAATTCCAAAGGGTTTCTTATCAGAACTTAATAAAATATATAAAGAAGATTCGTAAGATAGTCCCTGGAGATAAAAAGGAAATTGAAAAAATTAAGGAAGAGATAGAAGAAGACAAAAAGGTGGGTATAGCATCCATGAGATGGGTACTCGAAAAACTCGCCGAACTTGAATAAAAAATAAAGCCCCTCCGAGTTCTCGGGGTTATAAACCCTCAGTACAGAAGGGGCTTTTCGCTTCTTAGAAGCCAGCAACGTCATCAATGACAACAGCCACGATAACAGCGACAATTACACCAATCATGTTTTAATAATTTTGAAAGATGAGAAAAAAGGGTTTCGATTCGGTACTTGTTTTTAACAAAATACGCCCGAAGATTTTTTTTTTCTCACAGATAACCAAATATTGAGGGAAGTTTTTTTAAAATACTGTAAAATGGGTAGGAAGTGAATGTGGGATTTTATAAAATAAAAAAGCGTATAAAGACTTGATTATCAAATATTTATACGCTTTTTACTGATGGAGGTGTGTCTTATTTATCACTTTTAGATTCAGCAAAAGTGACATTTTCGTAGATGTCTGACAATTTTAAATGGCAACCACAATGAGGTAAATTTATTATGTCTGTACTGTCCGCAAATACATCGAATTGCCAGCTTTTATCCGTTCGGCTGTATATTTCAATTAACATTTCTTCTTGCGAAATGATTATATAATATTGCAGAGACTCTAAAGATATATATTGTTTGAGTTTGTCATCATGGTCTGTTTTAGTGGAGTTTTCAGACGTTACTTCAATCAATATTTCAGGTTTAGTAATAGCATGAGTTTCTGTTATTTCAGACAGTTTGCCGACTGCTACATCAGGGTAACGGTATATTTTTCTTTTATTGATTATCGTTCTCACATCGTGGCGGATTATGATATAACCTTTTTTACTTAACTGAGTCCGTAAATAAAAACCACAATTATCAGCTATCAAATTAGCGTTGATACTTTCTCCTGGCATCGGTATTATTTTTCCGTTAACATATTCATGACGAAGTTCTGAGTATTTTTCTAACTCGAAATACTCCTCTACGCTATATTTTCTATTTTCTGCTAAAATTGTCATGCTGGATTGTTTTAATAAGCAAAAATAGGTATTTATTCTTAAAAAACAAAAGGGGTTGAATACTTGACTACAAGCATTCAACCCCTCTTTTTATGAATTATAAATATTTAGGCAATAACAATTTTCAGATTGATTTATTTGTTTACAGAGATGATTTAAGAGGAAGTCCGAATGCACAACTAGATAATCCGGCCATTATCAGAATTTTTGACGGCAACTCAGAGTATAGACAGAAAGACTTTGTTTTACCTTTTGACAGTTTTCTACCTTTGGGGCAAATAGACCCGTGCGCAACTATAAATATTGTAGAAAGAATTGACTGGACACACTACAAAGACACTATTAATTTACCGCCAAATAACAAGGGTTATATTATCTACTATCAAAGATGTTGCAGAAACAACAGTATACTTAACATCACTAAAGATGCAATCAGCAATGAAATTGAATGGGGCGCAACTTATAGTGTAAATATACCACCTGCTGT
>JANMYC010000485.1:0-2221 GCA_031381715.1 Saprospiraceae bacterium | reverse complement strand
AAAAATTTTAAATTTTCTGAATTAAGTGGTAGTAGGCATTTTTTTAAAACATTTTACTCAACTACTTTTATCACATACCCCTCAGTATTTTAGGTCATTTTATTAAAAAAAAACTTTAAAATCCGAAAGTCGCACCTAAGAATATACGACGAGGGAAGAAATAAAAATTAGGATTGAGCATGCGCATTATATAAGACTGGCGATAAGCATCCAGAGCATCGGGACGTGAAGCAATTGTATTTGCCAATTCACTTTGCCCACGAGCGGAAGTCAAATAGCCATCATCATTTGCTGAACCTGTTGCAGTATATACACCCGCTACATTGCGGACATCCAATACATTTTGAACCCGTAAATACACATTCATACTGAGGGGGTTCTTCGGATTCTTTGAAATCATGAATGTTTTATCCACTCTTGCATCAAGGTTAAATGTCCAAGGTAAACGCGAACCGTTGATTTCCCCCGCAATCTGAGATGCATCAAAAGGTTGTGGTTGACGATATTGGGTATAAGGGCGACCTGATACGGTTGTTACTTGAATATTAGCACCCGCATCTTTAAATATATCAGAACCAAATAAACGGGGACCATCATAATTCCCATCATCGTAACGATAATCAAACGTAGCAGTAATGCGGTGGCGCTCATCGTAGTCCAAAGGTGAAAGTGTACGGATATTACCTCTTCTATTCAAACCTCTTTGTGATGAAGGGTCAGAGCCTGTTCCATCCGCAAATTGTAATGTATAATTAATTGTACTTGAAAAATGCTTGATTTGGCGCAAATCATACTGAAAAGTGAAACCTTTTACGGTACCAAAGTCCAAGTTACCATAACTTGTATATTCGTTGACTTTCAATGGAACAGGTAAATATCTGTAGTAGCGCAATTGAATCATATCGCGCATTTCTTTATAATAAGCCGCTATTTTAAGACCTGAATAATCATTTAATTTTTGTTGAAAACCTACTTCATAGTCAATCGTGCGCTCAGGCTTGAGGTTTGCATTGTTTTCAGGTGTACGACCATTATCATCAAAATAAAAATAATTGAGTGCCGTAACAATATTATTGGATGAAGGACGCGAAACAAGTATATCATAATGAGCAAAAAAGTTTGCTACATCCGAAATCGGGAATGAGAATGCCAAACGAGGCATTAAATTGGTTTGTGGCTTATAATCCTCAAAAGATACTGAGGGGTCATAACCCAATTGTTTGATAGTGGGGAAAGTATCCGATTGGTATTTGGCAAATGACTTTGCACCTTCACCGAGTAATACAACAGGGTCAACGGGTTGCCCCGCTTTGGTATACCATTGGTCACCGCTTCTATAGCCTTTAATGTCGGATTCAGTATAGTTATAAGTGGTTTTACCGAAAGTATTGGACGTTAAATACACTTTATAATCATCAGCAATATTGTCTGGCTTTTTAGTTTTTAAAACATTATTGTAGTAATCTTTTGCGCTCATTACTTCGTAAAGCGAATAAGGGTCTTTCATGACTTTAGTATTCGCATCAAAACGGTCAAGACGTAAGCCTACGCTGAATATGATGTCTTTATATCTGAATTTATCCTGAATGTATCCTGCCACGTAGATAGGTTGAACGGGTGCAACTGGAAAAGTCCGCGCACCATCACCTCCACGAGCGGTGAAAAAATCATTAAAAGTTACATTGGTACCTAACTTAGTACCTAAATAATCATATCCATAATAGTTTAAAAGGTTTTGGTCATTTAATTCACGAGCAGAAAACATATCAAGCGACATTTGGTCAGGTGTCAAGTTACTCACATTGCCTTGACTCACATCACTTAGTCCAAATTTTTGACGATAGCGTTTGTAGAATTGAATATCTGTCTGTGCCGCAATATCTTTATTGAGAAGGGGGGCATATATTTTTACTTTTTCACCATTTATAGTGGAATCTCTCAATACCCTTGTAGTATCTAAAGCAGTACCATTCAAGTTGTCATTCTGGTGAATCTCCGCTAAATTCCACAATCCAAAAGGTGAAATTCTATAAAACCTATCAATACGTTGCTCATAAATAGCGCCTATTTGAATATTGTGTGCATTCGCTTTAGAGCCTTTAGGTAAAAAGTCGAAATTCAGCGTAGCAGTTCCTGTTATTAGATTTCCTTCTCCTTTGCTGAATTGATTGAAAACCTTTCCGATATTGTCATGAAAGTTCCAAACTTTTTCGAGATTATC
>JANMYC010000484.1:0-2505 GCA_031381715.1 Saprospiraceae bacterium | reverse complement strand
GAAGCTTTGACTATTTTAGATTTGTTAAATGACCCTAAAATCATTGAAGAGGCTTGGGTTTATTATAAAACCGAGCAAACGAAGGAGATAAAATACGAGCCACTTATCTCGAATACAGACAAACCTGCGATATTAATCAATACTGAAATCATGGCTAAATTCCGCCCTGAGATGAAGAAATATTATTATAATCCCACAAAGTATAAGACATATTTGGAACAATTGGGCATAAAATATCCAACTGTTAGGACTAAAACCGAGGAGAAAGTAGGTGGTGGGTAGATAAAATATTCCTATAAATACTGAGGAGGTATGTTGGTGTGACTAAAAGTCCACTAACATACCCCCTCAGTATTTTGAAATATTTTATTTATTGGGCGTAGATTCTATACGATGAGCGAATTTTTGAATGGCGCTGATGATATTATCCAAAGCTGGAGGATAATCCACGTATTTCAATTTATATTGGTCTTGCCCCCAAATGGCGATGGTGACAACTTTTGATTTATCACCGTAAGAAACCATCAAACGCAAAGGAATAGGAGTGGGTTTGAGCAGTTTCCGCTTTTCACATCCAGGACTGTTACAATCGTAAATGCGTTTCATTTCAAAAAACTTATTTTGAGCCACGTATTCTGCAAATGCCTCAAGTTCAGCACGTGGGATGACTTTTTTATTGACTCTAAGCGGTTGATTCACCGATTGAAACTCTTGAACTAAACGCCCATCGGGATAAATTCTGATAAAATCCTTGATAACGGGGTCTATGCCACCATAATATCCGCCTCCTACAATTTCGACGCTCACATAAGTAGGCTCTTTCTTTTTGTTAGGCTCGTCCTTTTTCTCTTCAGAATTTCTTAAAATAGCCCACCAAGGTTTTTTCTTACTCTTACTCGTTTGAGCTTCAACTATGACTTCGGGTAACTCATCAGCTGGGCGAATGAAAGGCGCATCTTTACTTTCTACAGCTACAAAATGGTATTGATAAGTGCCTGTATTATTGGGTTGCTGAAATTCTAAAACAAGGGTTTTATTATTAATGGCAGCAATCTCAAATTTTTTAATATTCCTGAAAGGATAAAACAAAGAAGATTGGCTTAAACTCCAATTACCTTTTGAAAACTTGCCATGTAGAAATTGTTCAAAAGTAAAATCATATTTAAAAAATAGGAAATACTGGTAGGTTTTATCTGCTTGATGCACTGTTGCGTTAGATTCAACGTGTAATGTATAGGCATATCGCCATTTAGTTCCTATAATTTGACGCTCTTGTACTGAGGGGTAGCCAAATTTTTGACCGAAAGCTGAAAAGGATGCAAGGAGTATTGTAAAAATGAGGATTATAGAGTATTTCATATATATTTAAAATTGACTTCATAAAAAAATAGGAATATAAAACCTTATTTTTCAATAGTTTAAACTTTATATTAGTTCAAATTTTAAACCAAAGTTCGTTAAATAGTTAGATTATTAAAATTATTTTCAATACTATGTATCATTTTACTTTTTTTTAAATATCGATAAAATAGAAAACGCCTCCCGTCGATTTCAGAAGGCGTTTTTAAATATGAGATAAAGCCGTTTAATGCTTCTTTAAAAAATTATTTATACGCCTAACATTTGGGCAAAAATAGCTTTTAATTGATCATTTGACTCTTTATTGGCTATTTCTGAAAGCATTTTAGTCAGTTCAGAATAGTTAGTATTGGCTTGAGTTTTATATTTTTTACGCACATCATTAATCGCTTTTGCACAAGCAAAACGACGCCAAGGAGATTGCGCTTGATTCACGCCAATATCTTTGAGTTTCGTCATTTTTTCCATGATATTCGTTTCACCCAATTTGTCAAGCACTTTAACGTAGTTGCCAACAAAGTTGAGACTTGCCATACCATCCACTTTCATGATTCCTTTTTCAAAGAAAGCGATATGCTCTGGTTTAGGGTTTTCGGAATAAATACTACCCACGCCGTTTACGAGGTCATCGTTTTCGTCATTTTCAAATTTCTTCGCCACCTCGGTTGCGCCATTAGGGTCAACCTTGTAAAGTGCCTGCATTGCAGAAGAGATAACAGGATAAGCTTGTTCTTTCTCTAAAACACTGCGGTATGTAGCTGCCCATTTAGAATCTTTAGATGCTGCTAATTTAGCCAATGCCGCTGCACGGACTGTAGAGCGTGAATCTGATTGAGCAAGTGCCGCGACCTTGTCTAATACTGAGGGGTCATCTTTAATCAATAAATTTTGGATAGCTTCTTGACGAATACCCCAATTTATATCATTTAAAGCTGATTTTATAACGATTTGTGCTTTTGGGTTTTTACTTGCCTTGAGAGCATCAAGAGCCTCAGCTCGGGCTAAGTAGCGCTTGCTGTTGTTATACATAAAAGCCCACTCGTCTTCAGAATGGTTATCCGTTTTTTGAGCTAAAAGCATACGGTCGCCATCAAAATCTACGAGAGCAGGTTTGTTTGGCAAGTCAAAACTAAAAGTTTGAGCGCG
>JANMYC010000463.1:0-2027 GCA_031381715.1 Saprospiraceae bacterium | reverse complement strand
AAGCATTTGGATGAAAAAGTAGCTCGTTTGCACTTAGCTAAAATCGGAGTTGAATTGGAAGATTTGCGTAATGACCAAGCGGATTATATCGGGGTGAAAGTAGAAGGACCTTTCAAGCCTGAATATTACCGTTATTAATTTAGACAATAGATTTTTCGATGTTAGACAATAGACTAACTCATACTTTTATAGTAAATTTAATGTCGAGTGCCACTTTATGTCGCACTCGACATTTTTTATGTATAAAATCACCTTTTAATAATCTTCTCAACGACTTGCTTTCCTTCCAAATTTGTTTTTAGAAAGTACACACCTTTGGATAGTTGATGGAGGTTTAAATTCCAATTATTAATGCCATTTTCAGCATTAAAATAATGGATTTGAATATTGCGTCCGTAAATATCCAATATCTCAAAAGTTGTTTTTTGATTGGTGAAAGACTCCAATTGGATATTCAGTTTTTCATCAATAGGGTTTGGATAGAGTATTAAAACAGTCTTTTTATCACCCGTTTTTTGAATGTTGATGACTTTTGAATATTGAATTTTACCATCAAAATCGACCATTTTTAAACGATAATATGCTTGTTTTAAAGGGAAAATATCTGTTTCTGAATATTTTTTTAATTCAGTGGTTGTACCTGCGGCTGGGATAGGTTTTGATATTTCAAGCCAATTTTTCAAACCATCGCTACTGCGTTCAATGATAAAATGGCTGGTATTGATTTGCGATGCAGTGACCCATTTCAAGATATTAGTACCCCCCTCAGTATAACCATCAAAATAGACCAATTCGACGGGTAAAACTGCTGATTGGGTGGCGGCTACAAAATCACCGAAAGAGGTCACATTATTAGCTGTGATGCTGTTCAGACCCGTTGATACTGAGGGGTAAGTCCAACCCGCAGCACTATACTGAGCAAGTCGTAAAGAACTTGGCTTTGCATCGCCTACCAAATCAGTTGTTAGATAATTGAAAGTAACGTTGGCATTGGTGAAATTTAGACCGCTATTATTTATTTGCCACCGCCGTTTGAGATAAGCGGTTTGGCTTAATCCATTTAAACTTGTTTGAGAATGGGGGGTATTATAAGATTGCACCTCTAAATTGCCAGTGCCAGTGATGCCCGTAAATGCAATTGAAACTGACGTATTACCATCATTTGTGCCTATTGGGAAGCTGTAAGTATTGTTACCGTTAGCAATAGCTCTCTGTAATTTACCATTAACGTAGCCATTACCCTGCACGGCAGTTGGTTCGGTATTCAAAATTTTCAGTGCGTTATTACCCATATTTATCACTCCTTGATTGCCCGTTGCAAAAGTAAGCGTGCTTGAAATCGTCACATCGCCCGAGAAAGTGACATTTCCTGCCGATTTATTGATAGTGACAGATGTGGCACTGTTGGGCAAAGTACCCTCGTTTTGATTATTTAAACCCGTATAAGTATAGTTTACATCGTTTTGAAAACTTTTCGAATTCGTTGTTATACTCCCCCAAAAACCGCCCGAATGATTGGTAGAAACATTACTTCCAGAGCGTAATTCAGTTGTACCTGTGCCGCTAATGACGGCATTATTTATGTTTAAAGTGCCTGTTACAGTCATAGCGCCATTTGTAGTCGCATTGGAATTTATATTGACAACAGCCTTTGACCCAATGGTAAAAGTGCCTGAATTGATGATAGACTGAGGGGTGGTATTGGTTAAGTTGAAAGTGCCTGCTGTTGGAGGTGTAAATGTTAACATTGCACCAGATGCTATGATTATGCTGCCTTTTATGGTTGTGCCTCCTGTCATATTTATATTTAAAGTATCGCTTAGAATATTTATTGTATCAACAGTTAAACCAGAAGCCCCTGTTGAAGTTCGAGCTCTGGAATTAGGAGGAGGATTGAATTCTAAATTACCGATAGTTCTACCGCTTAATGAAGGTATAGAACTATTACTGCCTATTTGAAAGCGATACCAACTGCCACTTTCAAAAATACCCGGATCGTGAACGGCCATAGCATCGAAAATGTGTTT
>JANMYC010000451.1:0-2252 GCA_031381715.1 Saprospiraceae bacterium | reverse complement strand
ACTAAAATGCCCGTTAATTGCCCATTTTTAGTTTCAATTTCTCCGCCATCAATTTTTTGATTGGGTTTTAAACCGACCAAGTCGATGGCTTTTTGGTTGATTATTGCGCCGTGTCCATCTACCCGACTCAGTATGACGGGTTGATTGGGGAATAATTCATCCAATTTTGCTTTGTTTGGAAATTCTTTTACAGCCCAATCATTTTGATCCCAACCTCTACCAATGAGCCACCCCTCAGTATATGATTGGCTGAACGTTTTCATCTTTGAAATGATTTCTTCCCAACTTTTGGTACCCACCAAATCAGCCGTTTGCAGGCCTTTGCCATAGAGGTAAAAATGGGCGTGCGCATCAATAAAACCCGGATAAATGGCTTTTCCTTGGGCATCAATTTGCTCCTTTGAAGTATATTTTTCTGAAATTTCGGCAGTTGTGCCGATAGCGATTATTTTACCGTCTTTGACAGCCAGGGCTTCGGCTGTTTCAAATTTATCATTAACAGTATAAATTTTAGCATTAATGATGGTCAAATCGGCGGTGGTTTTATTGGCTGCACAACTCATAAATATGAGAGCAATTGCCGTAAAAATGATTGGTCGCATGGTTTTATTGATTTTAAAATTCTTTAATTATTGCTTAAAGGTAAAAATATAAAACTTGTCGCGACTTGTATTTTAAAACTGCTTTCTAAAGCTGTTTTTAGGGTTTTATTAGACAAAAAGATGGATATTAGGGCTTTTTGAACCATATTTTTTACCCATAATTACTAAAAAAGCAATCAAAACTATTAAAAAGCAAAAGGTGTAGAACAGGGCTTGGGCTTCCCGATTGGGTTTTTTATGATGAAAATAGGGGTTTTGAAGTGGATAATGAGGGTTTTCAAAAGAGGAATTCCAATGATAATGAGGAAAATCTGAATGGTGATAATAATGTTTAGGCGTTAATCAAAAAATAATATACCCATAATTACATTTCTATTTTACCTTTGAGTTATGGAAAAATTATCACCAACTGTTAAAGCAAGTTTTAAAACGGGTCTTAGTCTTTTGACTGGTTATAAACGTCGAGAATATGCTGCCAATTTATCAAAGCAATACTTCGATAGTTCCCCGCGCAAAACCGAAAGAGCATTAGGGGTATCGCGAACAATAGTTGAGCAAGGGCTTAAAGAACAAAAAAGTGGTATCCGCTGTATTGAAAATTTCAGTTTACGCGGCAGGAAAAAAAAGAAGACGAATTAGCTAATCTGAGCAAAGATATAGATGAAATCGTCTCTGTCTACACACAATCTGAGCGTTGTCACCAAAATACAACAGGTTATGTTAAAATTACCGCTCAACAAGTAAAAAAGGACTTAATTGACCAAAAGCTGTATAAATCACTTGATTTTAATCTCGGTACCGTCAATAATGTGCTTAATCGGTTGGGTTATAGCTTGAAAAAAGTGCGTAAAACGCTCCCTTTGAAGCGTATCGAACAAACTGATGCCATTTTTGATAATGTTTTTCTTAATCGCAAGAATAACCCTGTTGGAACACTTAAGCTCTCTATTGATGTGAAAGATAAAGTTCGAGTCGGTCAACTTTCTAGGAAAGGGTATCATCGGGACAAAGAAAATCTTTGTGCTTTAGATAAAGACCAACATTGGGAACAGACCCTTGTGCCACTCGGCATTCTTGAAATAGAATCCGCTAAAAGCACAATTATTGTCGGTAATTCAAACGAAACAAGTGATTTTATCGTCGACGGCTTTGAAAAATGGTATGAAATAGAAAAAGAAAAATTAGATTTTAACCTCATCCATACATTAGAGATTTACCTGGATAATGGTCCAGCTATTCATAGTAACAGAACGCAATTTATTAAAAGAATGATGGAATTCGCCTGTATTACAAATCTTAATATTCATCTTATATACTATCCGCCATACCATAGTAAATACAATCCAATAGAACGGGTTTGGGCAGCGGTCGAACAATATTGGAATGGTACCATACTTTATTCTGTTGATAAAGTTATGAATACTCTTAAAAACGTCAAATGGAATAACGTTAATCTAAATGCTCTATTTATTGACAAACTCTATCAAAAAGGTGTTTCTCTGTCAATTAGAGAAATGAGTCAACTTGAAGAGTTTTTATTCAGAAAACCCGACATAGAAAAATGGGATGTCTGGATTAAACCCTCTTTTGAAATGGGTATATTATTTTTTGATTAACGCCTAAACATTATTATCACCATTCAGATTTTCC
>JANMYC010000448.1:0-1773 GCA_031381715.1 Saprospiraceae bacterium | reverse complement strand
TAAGCTGACCTTGGAGTTTTTCAAAGGGCATCATAAGCGGTATGCGCACCCGATTCAGTTGTTTTTGGTAGTGGGGGCTTTTGCTTTTGCGACTATTCTGTCAAAACTTCATAAAGCAGAAGAACAAATAAAAGAAAGTGCGAATAGAAAAGAAAAAGCAACCGAACGTAAAAAGTTTCTTATGGAGTTGGATTCTGTAAGTTTGAGGTTAAGTGAATCTCTCAAAATAAGAGATGAGTTTCATGATTCGTTGATGCTAAAAATGATTTATCCGGAGGGGCTTAAAAACAATGAAGAAAATATACGCAAGGAAATATCGGCAATAATTGATAAACAGCTCAATAAGCCAAGTTCTAGAAATATAATTCAAATTCGCAGTGATGACGATGTTATTAAAGATAATCAATTTAGAGACTCTCTGATAAATGTTTTACTGGACGAGCAATCAGACTCAATACCTAAAAAAGAAGACAAGAACGATGAAGACGAGGAAAATAGCAGTGCAATTGAAGACTTTAAAAAAGGGTATAAGGAAGGCATAATCATGACTTTGAAAGAACAATTGAGACCCAAAGTAGCCTTGTTGAAGACTAAAGTAAATGTAAAAGAGGCAGTTAAACTTAGAGAGGATTCTATTAGTATCAATGGCTTTTTCATGTTCGATGCAACCAAAGGTAAAATAAAAAAAATGATGCCGCAGCATGAATTATATGAATTAACGCCCGATTCGATACTTCTTAAATACCCCGTTGAAGGTTTTATGAATAATGTAATGACAAAGCAATACCTCAAAACAATAAAAGTAGGTAACGACCTTTTTCATTTTTTCATGAGTAAACTCTTTTGGGCTACATTTGCAGTCATTCCAGTTCTTGGTTTGTTCTTTTTACTGATTTATAGGCGACAAAAACGTTATTACGTTGAGCACGTGGTGTTTTTGATGCATTACAATACGACTATCTTTTTAGGTTTAATTATCACATTGTATGTTTTTCCGTATTGGGGAGGTATCGCAGGGTTGTTTACTTTATGGGTGGCTATTCATTTCTTTTTAGCCATAAAAAACTATTATCAGCAAGGCTGGGGGAAGACATTTTTAAAATATTTCATCATTACAAATGTTTATTTTATTCTGTCATGCATTTTTACGCTTGCTACTGCTGCGATTGGCTTTTTATTGTTTTAGGTGTAAAACAAAAAATAATATACCCAACTCGGTCATTATATTTTCTTTAGGAAAGGTAAATTTCTTGAAGAATAGTTATCCATTTAAAAGGAATTTAACGCACAATAAAGGAAATAGAATGACCGAGTTGGGTATATTATTTATTGTTTTACGCCTTAATACTGAGGGGTCGCTGAGTTGTGCTTGCAAAGTCTCCCGGAAATGCTTAATTTTGTTAAAAATCTTAGTAAATGACTGCAGTTTCTGAATATATATTGATGCCTAAAAGAGTTAAAAAGCAAAAGCTTTTGACATTCGAGGATTATGCCCGAATGACACCACCCGATAGTGGCAACTATGAACTTCACAACGGAAAACTTATTTTTATGCCAAGTCCCCTTTTTTTACATCAAAATATATCTGCTGCTTTATTTGCGGCACTATACTTTTTCATTCATAAAAACAAATTGGGTAAAGTAGTAGCGGCTCCGATGGACGTTATTCTGACGCCATACGATACCGTTCAACCCGATATTTTATTCATTTCAAAAGACCGTTTGAATATTATTGATGGGCAGGTGAAAGGTGCTCCAGATTTGGTCGTCGAA
>JANMYC010000431.1:0-8279 GCA_031381715.1 Saprospiraceae bacterium | reverse complement strand
TGTCTGTAATGACTTTTTTGAAAGAGATTATCTATATATCAATCAAAAAAATGGCACTTTTAAAGAAGATTTTGAAAATCAATTTGGGCACTCGGGGGCTGCTTCAATGGGAGCTGATTTGGCAGATGTGAATAATGATGCCTTGCCTGACGTTTTTAATACTGAAATGTTGCCTGAAAGCAATCGCCGATTGAAAACTAAAACGACTTTCGATGATTGGAATCGCTATCAAAATTATCGTACAAATGGGTATTATAACCAATTCACTCACAACTGTTTGCAGGTGAATAATGGTGATAATACTTTCAGTGAAACAGCTTTTTCATCGGGCGTAGGGGCAACGGATTGGAGTTGGGGAGCATTGATTGCTGATTTGGATAATGATGGCTGGAAGGATATTTATGTGACCAATGGCATTTATCAAGAGCTGACTGACCAAGATTTTATTCAATTTATTTCGGACGACCAGACCAAACGCTCGGTTATTTCGGGCGAGGGTGTTGATTGGAAAAAATTGATAGATGCCATTCCTTCTGAGGCATTACCTAATTATGCCTTTAAAAATAACGGTGATGAGGGTAAATCAGGTTTAGGTTTTACAAATAAAGCCAAAGAATGGGGGTTGGGTGAGCCAAGTTTTAGCAATGGCTCGGCTTATGCGGATTTGGATAACGATGGTGATTTGGATTTGGTGGTCAATAATGTGAATATGGAGGCTTTTGTGTACAGAAATGAAGCGAACACACAGCTTAAAAACAACCATTATTTGACATTTGTACTGAGGGGGGAAGGTAAAAACCCCCAAGCGCTTGGTACTACTATAACTGTTAAAAATAAAGATAAATTATTTTATGTAGAACAGATGCCCATGCGGGGCTTTCAATCATCAGTGGATTATCGTCCGCATTTAGGATTGGGTAATTTGGAGGTAGTTGATTCAGTGATTGTTGATTTTCCGAATGGTAAAAGGCTGGTTTTAAACAATGTCAAAACCAATCAAGTGCTGACACTCAATCAAGCTGATGCAAAATTACCTCGCATCCAAGATGTACCTCCAGCAACGATGTTCCACAACGTGACCCCTCAGTATGTGGATGCTTTTCACCGTGAAAATGAGTTTGTGGATTTTAATGTTGAGCGACTTCTGTTTTTAATGCACTCTACTGAGGGGCCACGCTTGGCGGTAGGAGATGTGAATGGAGATGGGAATGATGATTTTTTTCTCGGAGGTGCTCAGGGGCAAGCTGGTCAACTATTTTTACAGAAAAATGGTAAATTTATTATTGAAAAACAGCCTGATTTTGATGCTGATAGCCAAGCAGAAGACATCGGGTGTACAATGGTAGATGTGGATGGCGATAAAGACTTAGATTTGATAGTGGCATCGGGTGGTAGTGATGGTTTTGTATTGGGTGACAGGCTCTATAAAAATGATGGGAAAGGCCATTTTAAAAGAGATGAGCAAGCTTTTAGCGATAAAAATTTCGCTACGTCTGTGATAAAAGCAGCGGATATTGATGGTGATGGAGACCAAGACCTTTTTATTGGTGGCCGCCTTTTTCCAAATTTTTATGGAAAACCCGTTGGTGGTTATATTTTAATGAACGATGGGCAAGGACATTTTAAAGGCAGCACGAACGAAATTGCACCTGATTTGAGGTCAATGAGCATGATTACTGATGCTTCGTGGACGGATATTGATGGCGATAAAGATTTAGATTTGGTGGTGGTAGGGGAATGGGCTGCTATTACTGTTTTTAAAAATGACGGTGGTAAATTCACAAATATAACCCAAGCCGCTGGTTTAGCAGAGACTAAGGGATTATGGAATGTGGTAAAAGCTGTCGATATTGATAATGATGGAGATATGGATTTTGTAGCTGGGAATTTGGGTACTAATAATCGTTTTAAAGCGACCCCTCAGTATCCACTCACGATGTATTACAGCGATTTTGATGGAAATGGGGCTTCTGAGCAATTAATTTGTACTTATGAAGGCAATAAGCTATACCCGTGTGTTTTGAGGCATGATTTGTCATCGCAAATGCCTATCATGAAGAAGAAATATTTGGAATATAAAAAGTATGCTGACCAGACAATTCAGCAAGTTTTGACTGCTGAGCAATTATCAAAAGCGATAAAATATGAGGTAAATACCTTAGAATCATCATTGATAATCAATAATGGAAATGGTACTTTTACCGTTAAGTCACTCCCTTTTGAGGCTCAATGGTCGCCTACTTATGGTATTTTGACCGATGATTTTGATAAAAATGGCACGATGGATGTCATGATTGCGGGCAATTTCTTTGAAGCAAAACCTGAAGTGGGCAGAATGGACGCAAATTATGGTCTTATACTGAGGGGGGATAATAAAGGCAACTTTACGCCAGTACCTTTCCGTCAATCAGGTATGAAAATAAAGGGACAGGTGAGGGATGTTGCTAAAATGAGAGTAGGTGGTAAAGAGCTTTATCTGGTAGTTCAAAACAATGATAAGTTGTTGATATATTCGAGATAATGAAAAATTGCATAAATTTTATTTATTAAACTAATTATATTAAATATTTAAAATATTATTTTATAATAAATTGAATATCAATTATATAA
Organism: Saprospiraceae bacterium; assembly: GCA_031381715.1. Classification (GTDB taxonomy): domain Bacteria; phylum Bacteroidota; class Bacteroidia; order Chitinophagales; family Saprospiraceae; genus JAAFJT01. The sequence continues at coordinate 5,669 of JANMYC010000431.1, read as the reverse complement.
ATAGTTTATTTTAGTGTTATGTATGTATAAATTGACTCGTTCCTCTTAATATTTAGTTAAAGTAATCTTAAAGTAAGGGATGTTGACTTGATTTGTACAATATTATAGCGTAACTTGCGATATAAAATTATCCGAAAACCAATTTATTTTGACGTTTGCAAACTTAAGCCTATGAAGAAAAAATTACTCATTTGTTTTTTTAGCTTAATAACGATTGTTGGCGCCTTTGCTCAAGCAGAGAAAAAAAACGATACAGGGAATCCGTCGTTGTCTATTTTTCCAAATCCTGCAACGGAATACATTACAGTGTCGAATGAAGATGCTGTAAAAAATATTTATGTATTCAATGCATTGGGTCGTAAAATGAAGACTTTTGATGTAGTAAGAGGAGAAAAATACGAAATCTCAGACTTACCGAATGGTTTATATTTTGTGCAACTTGTAGGTCGTACAAATAAAATTTTAACAACTCAAAGACTCACTAAAAAATCTTAATTGTTCTTTTTAGAAAATCACTTTGAAATATCTATAAACCGTGTAAAAAAATCCCTCGATGCACTGCATTGAGGGATTTTTTATTTGGTTAAAAAAGAATTTGGTTCTCACGAATACACGTGAGAACCAAGTCATTAGAATATTACAATTTCATTATTTTACTCGTCAAGCTTTTACCTTCTATTGTTATTTTCAACAAATATGCACCCGATTGGAGTTGATGAGTTGGCAAGCTCGCAGCATTTTTTCCTATCGTTATACTGAGGGGTGTATTTATCACTTTCCTACCAACTAAATCATAAACCTCAATACTACCAGTTCCGGCTTTTTCGGCATTAACTTCCACTGAGATATTATCAGAAAAAGGATTTGGTGAAATACTCACGGTCGTTTTATCTAAATCATTGGTAGAGCTCAGAATTCGTTTTCCATTGGCAAACCAATTACCTTTTTGAGCATCAGATTTCACCAAAGCATTGCCAGTGGCGGGTTCAATTTTATTAGCACCTAAGGTGATGGTTCTGATTTGGTTCTTTCCTGCTGCATCCTCGGTGGTGAATAGCAAACGATTATCAGTACGAGAATAACTTGGAACTCCTAGTGTATTATTGGCGTAAATACCACTTGAATTGGTAGTGACATCACCTGTCTGGGTATTAGTCGCCAATAAATAGTAATCATCTCCTTGATTTGTTGATTCTATATAATCAAAAGCGATGACATACGGAGAGTTTTTGGCGAATGTAGGGTTGCCAATACTTGTGTTTTCACTCAAATTACTGAATAGTTTTTCTACTGTGCCACTGGCAAAGTTTTTAGTAGCATTAGACCAAACATTGATGAAACCAATATCCCAATATTCAATATCTGCACCCAAATCACCAGGAATAGAATTGAAGGCATCGTACATGACATTTTCTCCGAAATGATCCCATTCGAGGGCATCAGAGTATTTTGCGTTTTTTTTGGTGGGTGCATTTTGAGATGTAGTCGGTGTATAGATTTTAAAATACTTCTGTTGTCTGGTATCGTATGAATACACCCAAATGAGGCTATCTCTATCGTAGAAGTTAGCCGCAATCTTTCTACCATCTCTTGAAATAGCGACATTATTCCAAATGGGCTGATTTTCAATAGTGAGAGTATCAAACTGACCCGTAGCCCAATTAATACTCACGGATCTCATTCTTTTATCGGCACTAATAAAAAAGATAGTAGAACCATCATCGGTAATACTTGGACGGCTAAAAACCCCTTTAGAATATAAGGTAGTTGGTTGTAGTCCCGTTGAGGAAGATAATATGAGTTTAGTGGTATCGTGACTCACCGAAATTATCCAATCCGTACCTGGATTGACAGGAAGATCTTGCTGATAAGCTGTTGCAGTTGTATTACCACCACTTCCTATTCCTACTTGGGTAAAAGCATTCTGAGCGGCTGCAAGAATGGTAGCGTCTGAAGGGTATAAATCTTTGCAGGATTGTTCTACCGCAGCCCGTAAATCTATGAATTTAGAAGAGGCAACCAGATATGTAACTAACGCTCTATAATAGATTTTTTCAGCCTTATCTTTACCAACTGAGGCGTTATTAGCAAATAAATAAAAAGCGTAATTGGTAATACCGCTATTGATGTGTACACCACCATTATCTTGAGAACCTGTATAACGTTCCGAATAAAACTTGGGCTGATAAGAAGGGTCTCCTACTTTAGTACCACCATTATACGGGTTTGATAAATCTCTTAAAGCACCGGTTGGGAATGAAGTACGGTCAATTATGACGTCTTCGCCCATTTTCCAGTCGTCTCTATCAATCATTGCACCGAATATATCGGCAAAAGATTCATTTAAGGCACCAGATTCGCCTTGATAGCGTAGATTAGCCGTGTTTTGAATGACACCATGCGATATTTCATGCCCCGCTACATCCAATGCTTTTGGTAAGGATGCAAAGAAATCTTTGCCATTACCATAGAACATGGCTTCTCCATTCCAATAAGCATTATCCATCTGCACGCTTTGATCAGTAACATTGATGTAAGAGCTAATATTACCACCTTTGCCGTTGATGGAGTTGCGCAAATGAGTAGTTCTAAAATAATCAAATGCTTTACCTGCATTGTAATGTGCCGATACACCCTTGGTAGAGGCACTCCACGAGTTATTACCAGATGTAATAAAATAAGCGGGACCATCATCAGTATTGCGGTTATCGAAAGTTTGGATAACACCCACTGGATTACCCGGCATCGTAGATGTAGCCGATTTGAACATATTTCTTGAAGCATCCATTAAATAATAGGTGTTTCCAACCTGATATGTATTGACTACCCTTGTTTGATTCAGCAAATCAGTGGCATTTGCAGTAGTTGCACCATCCATTACAGGTAAAATCGTAGGGACAGTCACATTATTTGAAGGTGCTTCTTTATCAGTATGAGTTATACTTTTTGAAGGGTTTATTTCATTTTTATGGATATGTCCCAATAAATCACAAGAGCTGGTGTAGCTATCTATGATTTGATTGGTTTGCGCATCCACGAAATATTCATATTTGTGAAGTACATTAGGGTAGGCTGAAATATGCCAAGCTAATTTTTCAGCATTTTTTTTATCATTTACGTGAAAAATGACCAACTCTGAGCGAAACTGCGCACCTCCAATCATTTTTAAAGCCTCAGTATTTAAAATACTGAAATTTGTTTTAACGCTTAAATCGGCTTGTACTGACGATTCAGCAGTACTTTGAGAAACCTTCGCAGTGGTGTTCAATACTGAGGGGTCAGTGCTGCTTGAAGTAAGTTCGGGCGTAGGGAAATAAAAACCATTTACTTCGTCAATTTTACCATTGCGTTCATGTACGATGAGTTCAGAACCCCAAACTGGAATATTGCCGAATTTTTGTTGCAACCGCACATGGGTTTGTCCCAATTCATCGGTTTCAACGCTTTTTATTTCAAATTCGTCTGATGGACTTTTTATTTGCATTGCTGATTTAACAGCATCCATATACTGATACGCTCGCGTTGAGAGAGGTAATTCACGAGAAGGCGTTTCAGGAAGTGTTCCTTTAATCATCGTCGGGAGATCCCCCTCAGTAGTAATGACTTTAAAACCACTTGGTAAAGCTCTTGAGGGACGCGGTAAAAAAGGGAGGGTACGGATATCACTTGTTCCCTCAAAAATTCGAGGTGATTCAGGTACCCCAATCTTTTGATAGTTAGCGGGCTCTTGAACTTCAATTAGCTGAATAGGAGGAGATTGAGTTTTTTTTCGGATATCCTTAGGCTTTTGTGCAACGAGTTGGCAAACAAGACCTAAAGTTAAAAAAGCAGGTAAAATGAGTTTTTTCATTTAAAAAACTTTTATGTTTATAAAAAACGGTTTTTAGTGAGTGTAAAATAGCTAAAGTAGATATTAATGGATACAGTAGATTTGATAATAAAGATGCTTTATGATACCCAATTGTTGTTATAATATTTATTTTAAATCTTCTTTTTTAGGCAGAAAACTCATCAACATCTTATGAAGTGCTGCGACTTCAGAGGACACTGGTTTACTTTTATCGCCCCACACTATTTTATTTTCAGCTTTTGATTTGCTTTTAATGGTGATAAAGTAATACATATTGCCAGGCTCATTGAATTGCATTTCATCGAGTTTGAATGTTTTACTCACATTAAAACATTGAGTTGCTTTATCACGGTCAATAGTAGTAAGAACGTCAAACTCTTGACCATCTTTTGATTTTTCAACTATTTTTCCATTTTCAAGCAAACAATACTCTTTAACTTGAGCAGTAAATCCACCTCCACTGCCGAATATTATTTGAGTAGCGGGCATTTTTTCCATTGTAATTTTCTTGGAGCATCCCGCAAGTAATAATATGAGTATCATTATGGAGGACGCAATTTTGGAAGTTTTCATATAAACGGTTGATAATAAAGTAGTTAAATATGAATCAAAATACACACCAACTTATAATTAAATGTGCAAATGAGGATTTTAATAGTCTTTTTTTTATAAAATGACAAAAATATGATTATTATATTTGGTATTGACTGTCTGTAATTTTTGTCATTACTGACCATACCATTTCTTCAAAATATTTTCAGCTTTCTTTCCTTGGGGTGTATAATCTTTTGCAATATATCCTTCGTGCCCTTGTCCCTCTGGAAACCACTTCCACAGGAATCCGCCAACCCACCATTTTTCTTTCCAAAAAGTGGAAAATAAACCATCCAGAGCATTGGCTTGAGCCAGTTCATTGATGGGTGTATCGTGAATTCTTTTTTCAACTTCCCAAGAGTTAAAAGCACATCTATCGGCGCTCAAATAGCCGAATTCAGTGAATATCATGGGCTTTTTATGCTGTTCATGAAACTTTTTCAAGGTCTCAAAATACGGTTTCCATGCCTCTTGAAGGTCTGATACTGAGGGGGTCGTTTTATCCACCAAAGGGAAATAAGCATTCACGCCAATGTAATCAAGAGCATCCCAAAAAGGAACGATTGGATACTCATCCCAGTTGGCAGCATACACCAACTTCCCACGATATTTTAGACGAGCTTTTTTAATCAAGTTACGCCAAAAGGCTTCCCTTTTGACTACCCCAATTTTAAACTCCGTGCCGATACATACGACAGCTACTTTCATCGTCTCTGCCAAATCAACGAAAGGCAGTATATAGTTTTCATAGCCTTTTTCCCACTGTTCCCATTCTTTTTCTGTTTTAAAATCTAACCCACCTGTCCAACCGTTGGGTACATATACTTGTGGTTTGAGCATGACATTTAGCCCTGCTTGTTGAGCCGAATCTATGGTCGTTTTTACGCCTACCATCCGCTCACCCCACCATTGCCAGCCGACCGCTTCGTAATGAACAAACGCTTAAATGAGGCGCGTGTAGCCCTAAGGAATGACGGCTATCCAATCTGCTTTTACCGCTTTGACATCCATCATAGGGGTTTTTGAAAAAGGCTTTGGAGGTGCTACGAAACTCAATCCGCGCATTTTAAACGAGGGTTCATTAGTTGGTAAAAGTGTTTCTTCTAATTTATTGACAGGTGTATTAGCCGCCACTTTTGGTGTAGAGTCACTGCATTGATAATGAATCAACGTAGTTGACAATAGAAATAGAATTGAGTATAAATAGAACGGTAGTTTCATTATG
>JANMYC010000399.1:0-3661 GCA_031381715.1 Saprospiraceae bacterium | reverse complement strand
CTTTAGGTGTCTCTTTCAATAACTTCTCCATTCGCAATATTTTCAATAAAGAAGCGTGGAGTCCACTACCTCAAGGTGATGGACAAAGATTGTCAATCCGGGCACAATCAAATGGTAAATTTTTCCAATCCTATAATGCATCTTTCACGGAACCATGGTTAGGTGGTAAAAAACCGCAATCTTTTACCGTGAGCGGAGCTTATACGAAGTATGCAAATATATATGAAGCGAATAGCTATTTTGCTATTTTTCAAGGTACAGTCAGTTTAGGTAAACGCTTGAAATGGCCTGACGATAACTTTATTTCAACTACTGCTTTAGAGTATCAGCAGTACAATATCAATAATTATGCATTTGGAGGTTTGACAAATGGTGTATTCAATAATGTCAATATTTCGCAAACTATTTCTCGAACTTCTATCTCAGACCCATTGTTCCCTAAAAATGGTTCAAAAGTTACTTTGATTTTGCAGGCAACACCACCTTATTCATACCTTAATAATAAGCGATACAAAGATTTATCAGAACAAGATAAGTTTAAATGGGTTGAATATTATAAATGGCGTTTCAATGCTGAATGGTACACACCTATCATCGGTAAACTGGTATTGAAAACGGATGCTAAAATGGGCTCTTTAGGCTATTACAATAAATATGTAGGTTATGCACCGTTTGGACGTTTTGTGGTGGGTGGTGATGGTTTGGCTAATCGCCAAATTGGTTTGACAGGTAATGAATTGTTAGCATTAAGAGGTTATAATACGGAAGATTTACCCGCCAACCAATCAAGTGGAAGCAGTACTTTAGGTGGTGGTGGTACTACATTTGCTAAGTACACTGTTGAGTTGCGCTACCCAATATCTTTGAATCCATCTTCTACAATTTATGTTCATGCTTTTGCACAAGGAGGTAATGTTTGGACATCATTAAAAGATTTCCGTCCATTTGATTTGAAGCGTTCAGCAGGTATGGGTTTGAGGGTATTCTTACCGATGTTTGGTACTTTAGGATTTGATTATGGTATTGGATTTGATAAACCGGCATTGAGGGCAACTTCCAAAAAATGGACTGATTATGGCCGTTTCGGTATTATCTTAGGTTTTGAACCAGATTAAAGAACTTTGCTAATTTTCAATATTAAAAATCTATATCATGTTTGGTAATTTATTAGGTGATTTTGAAAAGAAACAGCAAGAAATGCTGGATAAAGCCGCTGAGATTGTAGTAACGTCAAAAACAGAAGGCGTATCAGTGACTGTGAACGGAAAAAAAGAAATTGTCAATATTTCGATTGACCCCTCAGTATTAACAGATAAAGAGCAACTTGAAGATTTATTAATCGTATCTATCAATAGAGCTCTCGAAGAAGCAGGCGAAAAAGCTGCTGCTCAGGCGCAAGAGCTCATGCAAAATATGTTGCCTCCAGGCTTGGGCGATTTGTTTAAAGGAGGAATGTAGGTGATTATTTTAGCTCAGCTACTTATGTGAGTAGGTGGGCTAAAATAAACACTGCTATTGTCGGCTCTAAAAAATATACAAAATACTCCGCTTCGCTCCGCATTTTGTATATTTTTCAGCCCGACAATAGCAGTGTTTATTTTTATACGCCTACTTAGAAGATTAATTACTGACTATGAAAATAATTTAAATTACCTTATCGTTAAGAGAAGGTACCCAAATTTGACAGCTTTCTTCGGGGGGCTGTCAATTTCAGTTTTAATAATGTTATTCTGACTTCATACAACCGATAATTGTTTATTCATGAAATATCTAAGTACAATTTTCTTTACGTTGTTCTTTTTTTCACTTTCTGCCCAAAAGGTTGCGCTCAATGAGGGTTTAGCTGCCCTCTTTTCATTTGATAGTTATCCCATTACAGATAAAAGCGGCAACGGCAATAGAGCTATTTTAGGTGGGGATTCTACCCTAAGTTGTGGCGTTGAAGGCAATGCTTTAAAACTTGATGGCATTACGAGCGAAGTTATTTTCATCGGACCAGCTGTATTTGATAATTTTAAAACAGCCGATTTTAGTATTAGTTTTTATTTCAGACCCTCCGTCCAAGGCGGGGCAGTTGCTACTTACGATATTTTAGCAAAGCGCAAAAAATGTAGCTCTGATAGCACATTTGCTATCAGATATACTCCTGCAGCCAATCAAATAAGCGTAGAACTCAATGAAAATGCCAGAACAAGGAACGTCATCGTTCAAAGACTTGATTTTGGCCGTTGTTGGCAGCATATTGTTATTACGAGAGCGTTCAATAAACTTTCATTGTATGTAAATGGTCGTTTAGTCCAGACAAATCTTTCCACCAAACGGGTTGCCATAAATAACGACGCGGCATTGACACTCTCAAAAAGCCCATGTATAGGCACTACTGACCGAAAATATGCAGGTTCTATTGATGAATTGCGGATTTATGACCGTGCCATCAATGAATTTGAAGTAGCCGCTCTTAATTCTTCTCCAGATAGAATTGCCAATCGGGATACCATTGTATTTTTAGGCAGCACTATAAAATTAGGGATAACCAATACCTGCGCGACGGATTTCACATGGTCTCCTAAAGAAGGTGTTGTAGATGATAAAGTAGCGAATACCTCGATAATACCTGTACGTGGTGGCGATTTTACCTACGTTTTAGCTATGAAAGACCTTCAATGTACGGCGGTTGATACTTTTAAAGTCAAAGTTATCGACCCTATCAACTTAGAGTGTACAAAGCTTTTTTTACCAAAAGCCTTCACACCTAATGCTGATGGACTGAATGATGAATTTTTTATTTCTAACCCTTATGCCATTGATAATATCTCTACTTTCGAGATTTTGGACGGTTGGGGAGGTCGAGTGTTTTACACCACGGATAAATTTGAGCGATGGAATGGGACTTTTAATGGTCAAAAAGTGAATCCCGGTGTTTACCTCTGGAAAGCAAAATATACCTGTAAAGGTGAGCAAGTCTCTGATTTTGGTAGTGTTACACTATTGAAATAATTTGTAAAAATTAGGATTTAAATATTTGGAAAGTGGCTTTTATTCATTGATAAAAGCCACTTTTCCTGTTTCTATATCATAAATACCGCTTACTAAAGTAATTTCGCCGCGCTCATACATACCCCTCAGTAAAGGGCTACCTGAACGCATTTTTTCCATCATTAGTTGCAAATATTCCCTTGTGACTACTGAAATAAGCTCTTCCTTTTTCCATCTTTTCCAATTAGGGTCTCTTTTAATATTTTGAATGGTGGGTCGAATATGATAATTAATGGCTGTAAAATTACTTGTATTATTTTCATCGATAGCAGCTTCGATATAAGGGTCTTTAGTCTGTAGTAAAATGACGAAAACTTTGCTGCCAATTTCTCTTGCTGCATGTTCCATAGCGCCTAAATTTTCAGGCGTGACGATGCTGGCAGGCGAGCGCAAACAAAAAATATCGCCCAATCCTTGATTAAAAATATGCTCGGGGGCAACTCTTGAATCAGGTCCGCACAATATCACAGCTGGTGGATAAGCACCTTTTTTACCCAATTGATATCGCTGATCGTCCAAACGATATGTTTTCATATTGTTTTTTGTAAAACGAGCGTTTCCTTCTACTAATCGCTGTAAAGCTTGGCTGGGCGTTAATTGGCGCAACTGTTCTCTTGTCATTATA
>JANMYC010001358.1:0-8184 GCA_031381715.1 Saprospiraceae bacterium | reverse complement strand
GCCAATGAAAAAGCGGACATAATTATCCCGTTCAGTGTGCATTTTTTTCCATTCACAGTTCTATTTGTCCATTTCAGCCATATTCTTTTGCGGAGATATTTAAAATAAGCTCAATTTTGTGGTAAATTTTTTATTTAAATAGTTGTTTAAGTATAATATTTTTTAAAACAGGTTGAGCACGATTGTCTCATTTTAAGATCTATTTTCCGTTTTTTTTCGTATAACTGTTGATTATTTTAATCAATATTTTCTATCACTCGACAAATTTTTACATCTAAAGTTTTCAACATGGAAACTACTGCAACATTACGTGTGAGAATGACCATCGCTTGGTTACTACTCATTTCAAGTTTTTCGTTATCAGCCCAAAAAATTACTACCGTAAGAGGACAGGTCGTTGATGAAAAAACTAAAGAAACCATGCCTTATGTCAATGTTCAATTTGAAGGCACTTCCATAGGTGTCACATCCGATATTGAAGGCAATTTTTACATTGAAACGAAATCTCCCGTTTCAAAATTAAAAGTATCTTATGTGGGCTATCAGACCCAATCACTCAAACTTAAACAAGGCGAAAGCAACAATTTCACCATCAAGATGGAAGAAAGTTCAAGTGAGCTTCAGGAAGTAGTCGTGAAAGTGGGAAAATACCGCAACAAGGGAAATCCTGCTGTGGATTTGATTAAAAAAGTGATTGATAACAAGGATAAAAACCGCAAAGAAGGCTTAAAATACTACAATTATAAAAAGTACGAGAAAGTGGAATTCGCCATGAATAACGTGACGGATAAAATGCGCAATAACGTACTTTTTCGTAAAATAAAGTTCGTTTTTGACAATGCGGATACCAATAGAGCCAATGGAAAAGTGAGTTGGCCCTTTTTCTTGAGAGAAAACATATCGGACGTTTATTACCGAAAAGACCCGAAGGCACTCAAAGAATATGTGAGAGGGGAACGCATTACCAATCTCGAAAATATATTGGATAATGTGGGCATTGGTAACTACATAACCAATATGTACCAAGATATCAATTTTTATAATAATGCCATTGACCTGTTGACCGTGCAGTTTGTGAGTCCGCTCAACCCGATTGCGCCGACAATTTACCGTTTTTACATTCAAGATACATCCGATATTAAAGGAACGCCTTGCGCTCACATGTATTTTGCTCCGCGCAATAAAACCGATTTGGCTTTCATGGGTCATATGTGGGTTGCTCTGGATTCCACTTATGCCGTTAGGAGAATAGAAGTGGGTATCCCAAAAGACATTAATCTGAATTGGGTGAACGAAATGCAAATCGCTCAAGAATACGATTGGGTGGATGCCCCCCCTCAGTATAAAGAGGGAAAAATAGATACTTCCTTTCAAAAAAGGGGTTTAATGCTCTCAAAAGATGTCATTTTTATGGATTTCGGTTTTACTAAAGGCGATAGCACCCGCACAATGCTTGGTAGTAAAACGACATCGTACAAGGACTATAGCATTGAACAACCGCTTGCCGATTCTCTTTTTAAAACAAAAGTAACCATCATTAGAGATGCTGACGCTCTTGTTAAAAAAGAAGATTTCTGGGTTGAAAATCGCCACGATACGCTCAGTCGTAGAGAAAAAGGCATTTATAAAACAGTTGATAGTTTAAATAATTATAAGCCTTTTAAAAGGGTTATGAAAGGCGTAAAAGTTGTTTTTGAGGGTTATTCATCTATTGGCGGCTTTGATTTGGGTCCTGTCAATACTTTCTACAGTTTTAACCCAATTGAAGGTTTAAAAACCCGTTTGGGTGGACGAACCAATAGCAAATTCAGCCCTCATCTGATGCTTGAAGGCTATGCTGCTTATGGTTTTAAAGATGAAAAGTGGAAAGGTTATGCAGGCCTGCGGTATAATTTCACGAATCAGAAATTCTTTCAATTTCCGCTCAATCAGCTAAGAGTGTGGTACCAAGATGAAATACGGATACCTGGGCAAGTGCTCCAATACGTTCAAGAGGACAATATATTCCTTTCCATCAAGCGCGGTGTGAATAATAAAATGCTTTATACAAAAACCCTCGGCTCTGAATATTCAAGAGAATATCGAAGTGGTTTTTCCGCTACAATATCAGCCAAGAATACAGTTCAAGCACCCGCTGGTGTATTACTCTATGATTACGACAATAAAGGCGAAACGCTTTACAGAAAGGATATTACTTCTACGGAGTTTGGTCTTTTCTTACGCTATGCGCCGAATGAAAAGTTTTATCAAGGTGCAACGTACAGGACACCTATTTTAAATAAATATCCAATTATTAATTTATCATACACAAAAGGTGTAAAAGGGCTTTTAGGCAGTGAATACAACTATCATTCAGTGAATTTTAAAGCTGAAAAGATATTTTACTTAGCACCACTCGGTTATTCTGATATTATAGTGGAAGGTGGTCGAACATTTGGTAATGTCCCCTACCCGCTCCTCACCATTCACAGAGCCAATCAAACGTATGCTTACCAAATGGAATCGTACAATTTGATGAATTTTTTGGAGTTTGTGAGCGATAAATATGCTTCTATAAATATTTATCATAATTTTGGGGGTGTTTTCTTAGGGCGTATTCCTTTGCTTAAAAAACTGAAATGGCGTGAAGTGATTACTTTCAAATCTCTTTGGGGAGGTTTGGATAATTCGAGCCGCCCAAGTTCAGAAAACGGCTTGTTACGTTTCCCCGTGGATGAAAATACCAAGCAGCCTTTGACCTATACGCTCGAAAAGAAGCCGTATATAGAAGCCAGCGTGGGTATTGCTAATATTTTTAGAGTTGTGAGGGTTGATTATGTTCGTAGAGTCAACTATCTCGATCATCCAAATGTTGTAAAATGGGGTATTCGTACAAGGGTTAAACTTGAGTATTAATTTTATGTCTAAATGTAGAATGAGGAAATTTCAAAAATTTCCCTATTCTGAACTTTAACCGATACTTGATAGCCAAATAATCATTTTTATTGAGCATTGATTATTAATTAACCTACTCAAACTAAAAAGATATGTCGAACTTTCTTAAAGACGTCGGACAACCAATAGTCTATAAAGCAATTAATCCATTCATTAATTTGCTTGTAAAATTGGGTGTTACACCCAATATTGTCACCACTTTAGGTTTTTTAATCAATATTTTAGCGGCGGTTATTTTCGTTTTAGGTGCGGATGCCCCGCGTGGTGACCTTTCGTACGTGGGATGGGGTGGTTTCATAATTCTATTTGCGGGATTATTTGACATGATAGATGGTCGCTTAGCTCGCGTGGGTAAAATGGAAAGCAGTTTCGGAGCTTTATTTGATTCTGTACTCGACCGTTACAGCGAATTGGTGATGTTTTTGGGTATTTGCTATTATTTAGTGGCTCAAAATTATTTCTTTAGCTCTCTTTTTGCATTTATCGCCATGATAGGCTCATTGATGGTTAGTTATGTGCGGGCTCGCGCAGAGGGTTTGGGCGTGGATTGTAAAGGTGGATTGATGCAACGACCTGAACGCATACTTTTAGTGGGTGTTTCGGCCATTTTATGCGCTGTTTTTGAAAAATATACGGGTGAGTTCAAAGCAACACTCCCCGGAACAAATATCCCAATTTTTGAAAGTATTTCCCTTTTTACTTTGCCAATTATTATAATGGCTGTTATGACCAATTTGACGGCTATTCAAAGATTAAGAGATTCGAAAATTGCTTTGGACAAACTCGATAATGATAAAAAGAATCAATAAATACAATATTTGGGGCTTGTTTTTAAGTTTTTGGTTGATGGTGATGTACCCCCTCAGTATAAAAGCTCAAAATCAGTACCCTACCCCACCCGATAAGTATGGTCGCTTGTTTTATATTCAAAGAAGTGGCAACATCAATACCATCGTGTATGATGCTAATTTCACGGGTGTAAAAACGTTTAATTCTGAAAGACCAATCAATGCCTATTGGATTCGCTACGCTGATAAGGGAGAGACAAGACCCCTCAATTACATTCAAAGAACTTTTGCGTACGGCGTAAACGTCAAAAAATCCAACAAGCCCAATGAGTTTATATTCAATTTAGTTTCTTATTCTAAAAAGAAATTGACTCTATCCATCGATAGTTACGGGAATCCCTTCGCCATAATGGAAGTGAACGGGAAAGAGCTTAAGCTGCACCACGTATTTGTGAAAATAGAGCCTGGGAGCATGTTTACAATGGCTCCAAAAGTGAATTATGTAGAAATTTTTGGAAAAGATTTAAAGACAGGAGCAGCCATTTATGAAAAAATCATTCCTTAACTCAGATGAAATAGAGCCGATAACCGCTGAAAGTGAAATTGATAAATCAGAATCGAGGCAATTTAGCCAAAAAGACTCTCTTATTCTTTTAGCAGGTTCTTTGGTTTACTTCGGCTGGTTTTATTTCATTGTAGGAATACATTCAGAACACATCGGGATGTACGCTCTTGCTCTTTTTCTCTACTTCGTACACGGTAAAACCAGACAATTTATAATAGCGTTTTCAATATTTATTTTTTATTGGATTGTATATGACTCCATGCGGGTATTGCCCAATTACAGGGTCAATCCTATCCATATTTCTGAAATATATGCTTTTGATAAATATTGGTTTGGCATTGACTCCAATAATGTTCGTTTGACATTGAACGAGTATTTTAGAATCAATCATACACCCTTTTTGGATGTTCTGACGGGTTTTTTTTACCTCAATTGGATTCCCATTCCCCTTGCATTCGGATTTTGGTTGTTTTTGAATAATAAATTACTCTTTTTAAAGTTTGCTTACGCATTCTTTTTCACAAACGTCGTCGGATTTTGTCTATACTATTGCTACCCTGCTGCGCCACCGTGGTACATCGAGCAATACGGCAACGAAATCATACACGGCACTCCGGGGAATGCCGCGGGCTTACTCAATTTTGATAGGTTTTTTGGTATTCATTTTTTTGAGAACCTGTACACCAAAAACGCCAATGTATTTGCCGCAATGCCTTCTTTACATTCTGCATACCCGGTTTTATGCTTTTTGTACGGTTTGAGGCTAAAATCGAATTGGTTAAACACTGTTTTTTTTACCTTTATGGTCGGAATATGGTTTTCCGCTGTTTATACCCGCCACCATTACGTGATAGATGTTTTAGCTGGAATCACGGTGGCAATTACGAGTTATTTAGTTTTTGAATACTTGAATCAACAACCTATCTTAAAAAATAGGTTTGATAATCTGGTTAAAAAAATATAAATTGATAAATATTTCATTTTTAGATAAGCAATGTTTGAGAGTTATTCTTATTTTCGTTTTTAATGGTTTTAAATAAAATGACTTTTTTCATTTTCAAAAATCGAAAAACATTCAAATATTTCTAATACATAAAAATTATAGAAGGATCTAAATATTAAAAATTTATGGAAAGTTTATTTATGGAAAATCCAAAAACGAGTCTTCCCGACGAGTTGTTGGGCATTGATATGCCCAAATTAAAGGATAGTAATGACAAAAGACGTATCAGATTCATTATAAATCCAAGCTCTGGTGTTCGTAAAAAGATACGCATGGAGCAAGTTATTGAGCAAGAAATTGATAGAGATTTATTCGATTTTGAAATAGTCAATACTGAATATGCTGGTCACGCGACCGAATTAGCGGCGGAGGCTGTTAAAAGAGGTTTTGATATTGTCATAGCTGTCGGTGGCGATGGCTCTGTCAACGAAGTAGCGGCTGGCTTGATAGGCTCTAAAACCATTATGGGCATGTTGCCGGCGGGCTCGGGCAATGGCTTTGCAATGCATTTGGGGTGGGGTCGAGATATTGCCTCCGTTATTCGGCGTTTAGGCGATGCGACTACCGAAACGGTGGATACTTGCTTGTTAAACGGTCGTCCATTCATCAACCTTGCGGGCGTGGGTTTTGAAGCCACCGTGGCGCACCTCATCAAATCGGACAAAAACAGAGGCTTTAAAGCTTATTTCAAATCATCTTTTGGCAGCTTTTTCAATTATAAGTACAAAACTTATAAAATAAGCGTGGATGACGATGACTATATTGAAACGGAAGCACTGAACGTAACGGTTGCCAATGCGCCCATGTACGGGTATAATTTCGTTGTTGCACCATTAGCAGTTTACAACGACGGCAAATTAGAAGTGATGGTGATTCAGAAAGTATCCGTTTGGAGATACCTCCTCAATATTCATCGATTTTTAAATAAAACTTTGCACAAGAGTTCGATAGTCAACCGTTTGAGCGGCGAGCGCGTGGAGATAGTTTTGAGTGAACCAGATTTCGCCCAATTCGACGGCGAAGGATTTGCTGTCAATCAGAAAAAACTAGTTTTTACGGTCAACCCTCTTTCACTTAAAGTCTTGTTACCAAAAGTAAAAATGTAGGATTACAGTAAAATACAGACTCTATAAAAAACAGCTTTTGTACCCCTCAGTATAAAAGCTGTTTTTTATGGATAAATACAGGTATCTCAATACTATAACAGATAAACACAGAATAATCAATAAAAATACAGAACGACACAGAAACTTACATAAACATAAATAAATGAACAGATAGCTAAATAAGTTTCATTAAAAACACAGATAAATATTTAAGTCTAATGTAAAAATATTTACTTTTTCTGTAAAGAGCACAGGACTTTTTTATGATTACAGGGCTTTCGAGTAACAAAAAGCCACATTCCAGTTAAAGTACTTAAAATGGCTGTAATCAAATAAAAACCCACTTTACGCTTTCTTGAAATGCTCTCTCAGTAATGAAACTATCTGCCATTTCAGGGTAGTACCCTTAATTTCCGTTTCTTGTTTCAATAAATCGTATAAATCAGCGGGCAAATCTATCGTTATTCTTTGCACTTCCACGAGCGGTTTTACAATATCCTGCGCTTTTCTTCTCACTGTAGTTGCTGGTCTTTTTGCTTTTTCAACCTCTTTTTTAGGAGCCGCTTTCGCAGTTTTAGGCTTTGTATTCACTTCTTTTATCGCTGGCACATCCTCTTCAGCCGCAGTGATATTAGCCGTTTTTCCCAAAAGAATATTCAATGCTTTTTCTTGCTCTTCGGCAGTAGCTGCTTTCCGAGCCATTATTTTTCTCTTTTCCATGTTCCATCCGTTTATTAAAATTTCTCAATTATCGTTTCCAATTCAGCTGCCAATCGGAGCATTTCTTCTTTGGCTTTTTTATCCTTGTATTCCACCACGCCCAAACCCTGCGTTGCAGAATCCGCGTAAGCTACCCTATTCGCAATTTTAGAATCCAAGGTTTTGATATCATACTCATTCAAGGCATCTCGAATCTCTTTACTCACATTGGCGGATTC
This sequence comes from Saprospiraceae bacterium, assembly GCA_031381715.1. GTDB lineage: Bacteria > Bacteroidota > Bacteroidia > Chitinophagales > Saprospiraceae > JAAFJT01. The sequence continues at coordinate 850 of JANMYC010001358.1, read as the reverse complement.
TATGACCCTATTCACAATCACATAAGCTTCCATCTTAGCGATATTTTCTTTCACTGACTTAACTTCCTCGTACTTCTGTAAAAAGCTCTCAAAAGACCTAAAATCATAGATACTCGGCGAAAGAGGCACCAATACAATGTCACTCGCTAAGATTGTACGGCTCGCCAGCTCCGATAACTGAGGGGTACCATCAATAAAAACATAATCAAAATCCTTCCGCAAACCCTCCACTTCTTTATTCAATTGCTTATCCGTAACGCCGAATACCGCTACTTTCGGCATCGATTCATCGCGACTACCCGCCCACTCCATGGATGATTTTTGGCTCAAATCAGTATCTACAATGCACACTTTTTTACCTTTTTGGGCAAAACAGACCGCTAAATTGGTTGTAATGGTCGTTTTTCCGACGCCTCCTTTCAAGTTTGTTACAGCAATAACCATAATTATATTTATTTTTCTACAAACATACAGCATTATACAGAAATTTCCATATTCAGCATTAAAAATAATACAAAAACAGATTTGTCAATATATTTCTGTATCAATACAGAAATATATTGACAGTTAAATAGTAATAATTGAAATTAGGTTTTAAATAACTTGCGTTTCGCTAAAAATAGAAAAAGTTAATAAAATTTTTTCAAAATTATATTCTGTTTAGGGTATTTTTTGTTTATATATTCAGAATATAATTTTTCAAGTTAATTATTTATTATTTTCTTAAAATTCGCATATATTATATTTTATTACATCAACTACTTTACAGTTTATACAGATTATATTTTTAAAAAAATGATAAAAGTATCCGAGCAATTTGATTCAATATTTGTTCTTTCGATTTTTAGGT
>JANMYC010000357.1:0-3881 GCA_031381715.1 Saprospiraceae bacterium | reverse complement strand
TATGCTTGGGGTACAAAAAACCTGATTGATGGCAAAGACTATGAAACGGCAACTTTGTTTTGGGAAACCAATTTAGGTTATAAGTTTAGGCTTACTGACAAGACAAAGGGTAGCCTTTATCTAATTCCTCAATTTGGCGTTCTTGGTAATGCTCGAGGAGAAAATACCGTCAATATTGGTCCTCGGGGTGGCAAACCCGATATTTTTATTCAAGGGGGCTTAGTAGTTGGTATCAATTTTTGATTAAACATACCCCCTCAGTATCCGAATGGTTTTATAAGCCTTTTGGCTAAATTCTTCCCATTTTTTTAATTTAAAAATCTGTTTAAAAATCATATTTAAAAATGAAAAAAGTAATATTCATCATGCTACTGGTAACGGTGGTAATAGCTCAATCTTTTGCCCAAAATGAAGGTAAAACAGACCTTTTATACAGCAATAAGTTCAGTATTTTAGCGGGGCTTATCCAACCCGCAGCCTTGAAAGGCGGCAATATTGAATTCAATTATTTCACTAAAAGGGTGAGTTTTGATTATTCGCATGGTTTTTCACTCGACCCGCCCGTTGTGGGTGCCTTCAAAGACCAAAATGTGGTTTTGCACTTGCCGTATTCAACGGGTTTTGGCGTGGGTTATCGTTTCAATTCGTTTTTAGACCTTCGTTTTGAACCCAAATTACACAGTTGGGAAATCTATCAAAAAGACGCAGAACAAATCGTTGCGAATAAAATAAAAGATTTCAAGACGTTTACGCTGGGTTTGGGCTTGTATTATCGCTATTTTCCTTTTAAAAACAGTAGTAATAAGTTTTTACAAGGCATTACTACGAGTTCGAGTATTCGCTATTGGCAAAATGTGGGGACGACTTTACGTAATGATGAATTCACGTACGACAATAAAACGACGAGAAAAAACGAGACGCTCAAAGCACCCAATATCGGGCTTGCCAATACGCCGCTTATCATTAATATCGGCATTGGCTATACTTTTGGTGGTGAATAAGTCAGGCGAGAGAATTAAGGCGATTGGCGGGAGTCTGTAAAATGCTTCATTCTTAATTAAAAAAAAACGGGAATATCGGTTTTGCACCCCCTCAGTATTTTAGGGCAAAAAGCCGATATTCCTTAAAAATTTATAAAAATGAAACGTAAATTCATAATTCTACTCTTTTTATGCGCTCAAATAAGCGTTTTTGCTCAAGCGCAAGAAGAGCCCATTTCCTTTACGTATGCCGAATTTAGAGGCGGCTACGGTGTCAGTATTTTTGGCAGTGGTCTGAAAGAAAAATATGACACAGGAAATTTTGGTACATCTGGCGGGGGCTTGGCATCATTGGCAGCGTATCATAAATTTAAAAAAATCAATGCTTTCAACTTTGGGCTGAAATACAAATCGCTCGGAGCTGCTCCTGCAAAAGGTGATAATGGGAATGAAATGTTTTTCAATTATTGGGGTGCAGCTTTCACAGTGAAGTATTTTCCATTTGATAAAATGGCTAAAAAAGGCTTGTATCTCCAAGGTGATTACTTTTTTATCACCCAATTTACCCAAAAATACCGCAATACGGCAAAACTTACCTTTGACCATCAATTTGCCATCGGCAGTGGTTTTGCCTTCGGTTTGGGCTATGATATCCCACTTAAAAACAGAAAAACCATGCTCACCATTGGCATTGAATACGAAACAGATAGCCGACAAGGTGAGGTAACTGGTGTAGGCGATAAGATATTCAAAAGCTCGAATTTAGGTATTATGACAGGTATAAAATTTTAAAAAATGATAAAGATAATTCATCATAAAAACCCCATTCTCTTTTGGCTTGGGGCTATACATCTCATTGTTTTTACGCTTTTATTGCTGTATTATCCCTTTAATGACACCTTTATTTTAGGCATAAATTCAGTCGTAAAACCCATGAAATTTGCCTTGAGCATTTGGATTTATAGTTGGACAATGGCGCTAATACTCTCTTATTTTCAAGATAAAAAAAAGGTAAAAGTCTATACTTACGTGGCAGTTGTAGCAATGTGCTTTGAGCAGATTGCCATAACATCACAGGCATTGCGAGGCGAATTGTCCCATTTCAATACTGCCAATACGTATGGTATTATTCTCTTCGCTTTGATGGGTGTTTTCATCTTGACCATTACGCTTTGGACAGCTTATATGACATTTGTTTTTATAAAACAAAAGGAGTATGTGTTGCCAGCCGAGATGGTTTTGAGTATTAAAACAGGCTTGGTTTATTTTGTCATTTTCAGCCTATTGGGTGGGTATATTAGTGGTTTGAAAGGGCACACAGTGGGTGCGGCTGATGGCGGTGAAGGCTTATGGTTTTTAAATTGGAGTACGCTTTTTGGTGATTTACGGGTGGCACATTTCTTTGGTATTCATAGTTTGCAAATCGTTCCTCTTTTCACGATTTTAATGAGTAGATTCCGCTTACATATTACTACTAAAACGGTTCGGTTGTTTTCAATTGTCTATTTGGCTTATGTTTTATATACATTGGCGCAAGGGCTAAAAGGTCTTCCTTTTTTGTAAATTTTGAGACATAACATGGTGAGAATTCTTTTAGGTTCAACTTATGCTAAGCTGCTGAAACGTAATAAGCCTGTAGATAACTGATAGTCATCTACAGGCTTATTATGTTTCAGCGGCTCAGCATTCTACGCCTTACGATTCAAAAATTGATTTGCAAGTGCCATTACCTTTTCTTTTTCAGCAATTAAAATGTAAAGGCAGCAAATAAACACGGCTAAAGCCAACATGAACAATGTGCCGCCATCATTTTGAACCTCAATCCCTAAAATAAAAAGATGGGAAAGAATAGCGCCTGAAATGATTCCTAAACCTAGAATACTGCCAAAAATTCTGGTTTTAGGTAATAAAATAAGGATGGAAGCAATCAATTCAAATACGCCACTGCCAATTCTACCAAAAGGCTCAATGCCTAATTTTGAGAAAATATAGATACTTTCAGGCTGCTCTGTGAATTTGAAATAAAGCGTTTGAAGCATGATTATGGCAGCAATAACGGCTGCAACTTTGACGAGGATGTTTTTCATTTTTTACGATTTTTAATTGTTTAAAGTTGTTGACAACATAAAATGTCATTTCAAAAAATAGTTGAATATCTACGCATCTTATATGGCTAAGCGAGTCCCAAAGAGGATGGAAAAACCGCTTACTTTGCCCCCTTGAACAGTGGCAGAAGAAGTCCAATAGTTGGTATCCAAATATAAAGTTTGAAAAAAAGCAGAATTTGTTTTGTAACCTACCCGAAAGCCACCCCTCCCAAAGATACTCGATTGGCTTATCACAGATTGAACAATCGTATTTTCTTTTTCCAATTTAACACGGGGTTCTCCAATATTTAGATAACCACTGCCTAAATAAACGAAACCAGACCATTTTGAATGAGGTCTATTGAAATTAAAGCCAATATTTAAGCCCACCATCAATAACGTACTATTTGCATTTTGGAACAAATAAGTAGAACTGGCATCAATATTTCGTTGATTGTATTTTAAGGAATTAAAATCAACGGATACTTGAGAAAAGAGATTACCCTTTAATTTTAATTCTAAACCTGAATTAAAACCCAACGAAGGTTTTACCGATTTTCCGAATGTACCTTGTCCGTTGATGACACCTACGCCCGAAAAAATATAAAGTCGAGACGTGTCCTGTGCCTTTAAGCGGAAAGTACAAAGAAGCATTAATGAAAGGGTAATTGTCCTAAAGTTGTGCATCATTTTATTTTATTTTACGACAATTACTTTTTTAATCCAAGTCTTTGTCTCGTTTGAAATACGGGCAATATATTGCCCGCTATATAGTTTATGCGTATCAAAATAGACAATGGTATTGCCCTGAACC
>JANMYC010000341.1:0-7107 GCA_031381715.1 Saprospiraceae bacterium | reverse complement strand
AAGCCAAATGCTTTTTTTAATTTTTTCATTAGAAACTGTATTAAGTTAAAAAACTTAATACAATGTTCCTTTACGCCATTTTTTTATATAAATCATTTTACAGATAACAGCTATTAAAATAAATATGAACCCAATTGTGGTTACAAAGTTATGTTATGCTTTTTTAAAAAACAATTGCTACCCCTCAGTATTCCAACAGTCCTTTTCTTATTTTGAACGTTAGAAGACTGAAAAGAACATGAGGGTAGCTGCGCTGAGTGTACAACAAACCCGATAGTGGAACTTGAAACGGCTTTTTTGTTTAAAAAACACGTCTTATTACTCTTTCAAGTTTGGATTTTTAATCAATTCATCTTGAATTTTTTTAACAAAAGCCAAAGGTACATCCAACACACGAGCGATAATATCAACGCTCAAAAGTCTTTCTTTGAGTAGATTGATGGTGGCAATACGCGCTTTTTTAAGTTCACCTTTTTGTTCACCTCTTAGTTCGCCAATCATTTCACCTTCGATAAAACGAAGGTCTTTAGTTAAATCATAAGTTATAGGCATTTTATCAATTTGATTTTTAGTTTGTGATTGCAATTTACGGAGTCCTGATAAGATTTCCAAATCTGTGGTGTATTCAAATAATTCACGCTCGTTTTGGGCTTTTACTTGCAGTTTTTGAAGAATTTGATGAATGATATTGGGTGCTTCGTTCTTTTCGTAATGACATAAAATAGCCAAAATAAGTTCATGGGGATTGTCAGAATTGAGAAATATTTGAGCATCAATTTCGTTTAAAGAAATGATTTTGTAAGAGAAATCGAGGTTTTTATGCTGAATGTGGTCAATCATTTTATGTTGACCCGAGCCCATAAAAATGACATAATGCAATACTTCCAAGCCAAATTCATTCAAAAAATCGTGATAATAGCCCAATTGTCGGATGTGCATTTTTTCATCCTGTCGCCCTTGAAATTCAACGTGCACAATATGCGGTTTTTTACCGTCCTCAATGACTTTTACCGCAAAATCGGCTCTTTTTTCCTTAGTCTTAGAAAAAGTGGTGGGAATTTTGATGGTGTTAGCGAGGTCAATACCCAATAGTTTTTGAATGAGTGAAGCATAAACCCTGTCAAAAGTTTTTTTTAGCACTTTATCAAAGTCTTGGTGTTGGTGGCTTATTTTTTTAGTTTCGGCAGTTCGTTTGCTCATAGATATGTTTTAAAAATTGAAAGAATAAACAAATCTAAAAAAAATGGAGTAAATATCGAAATGGGAATTGAATAAAGGCAGGTGAATACTTAATATTTAAATAGCAATAAAACAAGTATATTAAAAGATGTAACTCATGGAGGTAAGCCACAATAATAAATTTTTATTTGTAGTATTATTTTTAATTAGCCTGTGTTCTTGTGCTAAAAATATTAATTACATATTATCAACCAAAACTAACTTAGAAATTGACAAAACCATTGCTAAAATAGACTCTATTAATAACTGTAATTACAAAGTTTATGCTATATCTTGGGAAGATAAAGAAGGTATTTATTTTAGTTTTGAACAACGTAAAAATTTGCATCCTGCTATTAAAAATCTTGTAACAAAGACCAATAGGTATCTTTTGACAGCAAAGTATAAAATTCCAGTTATAGTCACACAAGACTATTTTAGTCAAGGTTTTAAAAGTAAGCCAACTTACTTGAATGGAAATGGATTTTATGTAAAAACAGATTTTAGTGGAGAATTTTTGAAAACAGGTATTTTCTATTAACTACATTGATTTTATTCTAAAAATACAAAACGGGTTGAAGCCATACACTTCAACCCGCTTTTTTATCTTAAAATGGGGTAGATACTGAGGGGTTAATTTTTAAGTAAAGAAGCCGCTGTTCCAGTTGAATTCACTAAATTTGAAACAGTAGGTTCGCCTAATCTGGCAAGGAAATTATTGTGGATTTCATCCCACTTGGCAATAATAGATGTGTACATGTCCACGCCTTTGGCGGTGGGTGTCACATAAGTGTATTTGCCTTCTTGTCTGCGTGTAACAATACTTCTTTTTTCCAGTTTTTCAATCATCCGCGTAATCGTAGATGGAGCCAAAAGGATTTTTTCACTGATTTCAGTCGGTTGGATACTCGGTTTCTCATTTACAGTCATAACCAAATAGGCATCAGAAGGTGTCAATCCAAGGTCAAGAAAAGCTGTTTCAGCAATTGACGCAATTTCACGAGATAGTGCAACCGTTGTATAATACAGGTTGTCGGAATAATAATTTTTCATGTAGATAAAACAGGGTTCGTTTGCGTGTACAAATATTGTTACAAATATACAAAATTGAAGTATGAAAAAGCCATAACTATTAAATTTTCCGTTTTATATTTTAACTTTTTTATGGTATTATAAAAATGTTTAAGATGTTTTTGAAACGCCTACTTAAACAGAAAATCGCATAGCAGTTATCACTCTACTATGCGATTAAAATCTATGCCATATTTGTTTTTACAAGAATAATTCTAAGGTTTTCAGAATATCTTCCGCTCTTTTTTCATCATAAAATATTTCAATGGGTTTTGGCTGGAGTGTACTATCAATGTTATTGTTTTTTTGAGCCAATGCCATCATTTTTTGCCGTTCGGCGGGCGTGAATTCTGAGAAGGTTCTGCGTAAAATGGGCAGTAATTCAGTCAATCTATCCATGTCAATTTCGTCCACCCACTCATCTAAAATCCGCCACAAGGCTTCGTGGTGAATGAGTAAAAGCCCACTGCCACTCAAAAAACCTTCCAACCAAGCCGCTGAATACATAACATCGCTTGCTCTCGATAAGGCATAACGCATTTGAGTCACTGCATCGTGAATGGTGAAAACGTTTTTATCAAATAAAATGCGCACGCCTGTACCATTCAATACGCCGTGCACATTTTTCATCAAAGCTATTTGGCGCAAGGCTCTGAGCCATATTTGGCTATATTCAGGTGTATTTAAAAGGCTGATTGCTCGATTAGTGGCTTGTATTCTATCAAAAATCTGTTGAGTAGCATTATCATCGGTATTAAGGCAAACTGAAGGTAAGCCGATGCAAATGCGCGGAACAATCTGTTCCACAACTTCAGCCACAGTCTCAGCATGAGTGCCTCTTACGTTGCCATATTTTACGATATTGACCAAATGCGGCAAGGCATCCATCAATGCTAAAATATCATCCGTCAAAGCTGAGAGGTCTTGTAAACGATTAACGAGCGTCGGAATAGCATTTTTTATAGCGGCATTCAAGGCTTTTTCTAATAAAATGGTCAAATCAGCTAATGAATCAATAGTGGTACTCTTGCTTTTTACTAATTGCGTTGCCGCTTCTTCAACTGTATTGCCCCATTGCGCAGCGTCAATAACACGAATGGCATAATCGGGTTTCCATTGCAGTTTCCAAATTTCTTTAAAAGTACCTAAGCGATATTGCGAGCCTTTCATCGTTTTGCCCCAAGGAATATTGAGTAAAACGAGGCGGTGCAAGAGATGACTGGCTAATAAATTCGTCTCTTTTCTTAAATCTAATTCTTTAGTCATCCCCTCAGTAGTGGCGTACTCTTTTGAAAGGCGAGCCGTTTTGATACAAGCATCCAAATCTCTTTGAAGCGGTACTTGCGGAATATCGGGTGGTACACGCCCAATGACATCACCAATCACTAATTTTTCACGTATCAAAGCCATTGGCTTATCGTAACCATCGCAGAAAATACTTAAAGCGGCTTCTTCTAACTCCGCCAAACCCGCAATGGACTGACCCCTCAGTATAGCCAAGGTTTCAGCCAATCGGACGGCTTCAATGGAGTGTGCCGAACTCGCTGAAATATCCTCTTTCCGTAAAAGCCGAGCCACTTTCGTCATCCAACGAATAGTGGCATTTGACCGCTTGCTGAACAGTAATTCGTACCAAGCGGGTGATAACACGCCCGCCCCATAACCACTTCCCAGAGCCAAACGGCTGTAACTCCAAGGTACCCAAGTTGCCTCAGTCGCTACTTTTTTAATGTTTTTTAAAACGTCAGTATCCGTTTTTTCTTTAAAATTTTGAAAATCTTGCAAAACTGGTGCGTGCCAAGCACCACATACCACGGCTATTTTTTTAAAACCATCTTTTATCGCTTTACGGATTATTTTACGCATGTATGCTTCTCTTAAAAGTGTTTCAGCGGATTCAGGTCTGTTGAGGGTTTGCCTTAAAGCCTGCATCATATCCATAATAATGTCAAATATTTCCGTTGGATGTTCATTTTGTTCAAAAGTGGCTTCCCACCAGCGTTCACTATCCGAAAAACCGGCAAGCTCTGACATGTATTTTAAAGGGTCTTTGATAATGAGCGTTTTATCTAAATCATCATCATCTTCTTTATTTTCCTTAAAAAGCTGCTGAGTTGTGTCATTTTTAGCATTATCAAAGCCGAAATTAAGGCTCATCGGCAAATCCATGAATGTAACCGGAATGCTCTTTTTTAAAGCATATTTCATTGCTTGCCACTCGGGAGAAAACTCAGCAAAAGGGAAATAGGAGGCTTGTTGTAAATTTTTAGGATTATAAATCAATAAAGCTACGGGCGGCTTCAGCCCTTCATTGGCTACGTGTTTTATCAAATCGTTGGCATCAGGTGCGCCTTCAATCAAAATGCAATCGGGTTGCCAATCGTCAAATGCCTTAATAAGGCTTTTGGCAGAGCCAGGTCCATGATGCCGAATTCCAAATATTTTAAGGGACATTATATCCTTTTTGAGTTAAAATTGATAACTACTTTTTAATAAAACGAAGGTAAAATATTCCTGTAATAATACCCCCTCAGTATAAATCTCGTTTTTAAGCATTTTTATCATCACATAACATTTATACTGAGGGGGTAGCGTACCTTTTTGCTGGTAATTTATCAACATTAACCATACATTAACTATAAAAGGAGGCTTTAAAACCCTTTGCCACTTGACAGGTCTTTTAATCTCAGATATATTTGTATCAAATATTGCTTTAAAAGGCATGTTTTATAGATAGGATTTTTGCATAAGGACACATTTTTTAACATTCATTATTTGAAGTGTAAATGTCGTATTTTATAACAAAAATTTATCAATCTAAAAAATGAGACGCTTTAATTTTTTGACATTCCTTTTATGCATTGCCCCCATCTTTTTATTTTCTCAAAATAAGATTGGTTCTTTGAGTGACAATAAAACTGTTACTATTGAGGGAGCCATCAAAAATGAGCAAAATGGCAATCTTTTACCCGATGCTCTTGTAACAGTTTATGACGATAGGATGCTTGTCCCGATTGGGCAATCAACTACCAATAGTGAAGGGCATTATGCTTTGACTGTTCCTAAAAAAGACCGTTACCGCATAGAAGTGGATAAAAACACGTATTTTAAATCCGATAAAATATTTATTCCTGAATCTGAGGTTATTCATCAAGACCTCGACATGAAAAATAAACCAGGGTACATATTTGACATTACGATTTTTGATAAATCTCGTTCGCAAGAGGCAATCAATTCATTGCCGAACTGTAAAGTCGAAATTTATAATAACACTACGAAAGAACAAGAACTCACCATTCCGCGTCATCCAAAATCTGTTTTTAACTTTCCTTTTAATGAAGGCAATCATTACACGGTGTTAGTCCGCAAACCGGGCTATATCAATCGCCGTATTGAAGCTTATGTGAATGTAAACGGCTGTATTATGTGTATAGATGGTATGGGTGTAAAACGTCCAGAGATAGAAGCTTTGATGACGCATAATAACGAAATCGGCTATTTCTTAGGAAATATTGATTTGGATTCTATACAAATAGGTAAAAAATTCGTGATTCCAAATATTTACTATGATTTTGACAAATCGGCTATTCGCCCTGATGCGGCTAAAGTTTTAGACAAGTTGGCAATCTTTTTAAAAGATAATCCAGCGGTGAAAGTCGAATTGGGTTCGCACACGGATGTACGGGGTAGCGATACTTACAATATGACGCTTTCTGATAGTCGCGCTGAATCAGCCGTTCGTTATTTAGTTGAGAAATGTGGTGTCGGCAAAGCGAATATCACTTGGAAAGGTTACGGTGAAACTGAATTGGTGAACGCCTGTATCAATAACTCGAATTGTTCTGAGAATGAGCACCAAATGAATCGCCGCACAGAACTCAAAATAACGGGCATCATGGAAGAAGATCCACTCTGGAAACATTCTTTAAAAGAAATTATTGAAGATAAAAACCTATATCAAAAGATTATAAAATTAGAAAAACCGGGACAGCCAATGACAGGCAACTTTGAAAAACTCAAATAACGACAATATTTAACAATGATTATTTATTTCAAATATTGAGCTATGGAAAGTGATAAATGTTCGGGTCAAATTGATTTTAAAATATATATCTGCGGGTTATTGATGCTCTCTCAATCGGCGATATTTGCTCAGTCACCCGTTGTAAAAAATACTTCAACGGATAAAACGTATGCCAATACAACTGAAATTCAGAAAGTAAAAAATGCCAGCGTTGAGCAGGTTTTGACTGAAATTAACAATGATTATGGACTAGGTGATGTGGTGCGTATTACAGATGCACCTCCTCCTAAGCCCGTGGAGACTACACCCACTATCAATCGAACTGAAAAACCGATTGAAATAACTTCAAAAACGCCTGTTATTCCTACGGCTTCAAAAGTGGGAACTGTAGAAGAGGTAGAGAAAAAAACGCGCCCAGTAAGTGTCAATAATGCACCAGAACCACCTCTAAATCCAATTTTTACTGAGGTCGTAGACCCCGAATACTCGGTGGGGGTAAAAAAAGAAAATATCAATAAATCTATTTCAGAAAAAAAGACGGGGCCGGTTTCTGCTCGGAATACAAGTGTTTTAAAAATAATTCAGTAAAAACTTCGAGGAACTATAATTCACGAAGCGGGTCAAGCTCTTATAATAAAAAGTCTTTTTTCTCTTTTTTTAAAAAATCAAAACCTAAAACTACTAAACGCCGAGTGCCTAAAAGCAATGGTCAGTATGGGTGTTATAAGTTTTAAATAGGGTTTTATATTGAAAAAAGCCTTGTGGAGAGTTGATTTCTACAAGGCTTTTTTAGA
>JANMYC010000331.1:0-3590 GCA_031381715.1 Saprospiraceae bacterium | reverse complement strand
AATCCCAATTTTCACTTAATTTATATTCAAATTTAGTATTTTAATTAAAAATTTAAATAACATTCTATATGAAAAAGCTACTCACTTTTTTAACCTTTTTAAGCATTAATTATAGCATTTTTGCTCAAAATCAAGTGGTTATCAACGCTGATTTGGGAAAAGATACCATTAACCGCAATATTTATGGGCATTTTGCGGAGCATTTGGGACGCTGTGTTTATGACGGCTTTTATGTCGGTGATAAATCAAATATCCCCAATGTGAAAGGCATGAGAAGCGATATTGTCGCTGCTTTAAAAAAAATGAAAATCCCGAACCTGCGTTGGCCCGGCGGTTGTTTTGCGGATACTTACCATTGGAAAGATGGTATTGGCGATAAATCCAAACGCCCAAGCATGGTGAACACGTGGTGGGGCGGCGTGATGGAAGATAATAGCTTCGGTACGCACGATTTTATGGAATTATGCGCTCAATTGGAGTGCGAACCGTTCATCAATGGCAATGTGGGCAGTGGTACGCCGCAAGAAATGAGAGAATGGGTGGAGTATTTGACCCATTCTGAGGGCAGTCCAATGGCTCGTTTGAGAACAGAAAATGGTCGAAAAGAGCCGTGGAAAGTGAAATATTGGGGCGTTGGTAACGAAAATTGGGGTTGTGGTGGTGAAATGAAAGCGGATTATTACGCCAATTTGTACCGTCAATTTGCTACTTTCTTGAGCAATCATGGCAATAATCGCTTGTTTAAATTGCCTTCAACTGCCAATGGCGCTAATTATGCTTGGACCGAAACCCTTTTAAAAGAAATCCCTCTAAACATGATGGATGGGGTGGGTTTTCACCATTATTCAGTCATTGATTGGGGTAAAAAAGGACCTTCTACTGAATTTTCGGAAGAGCAATACTTTACGACTATGAAACGGGCTTTGGATATTGAAGCGATGGTACAACAAACGCGGGCTTTGATGGATAGATATGACCCTAAAAAGAAATTGGCGATGGTCATAGATGAATGGGGCGGTTGGTATGATGTTGAAAAAGGCACTAATCCAGGCTTTTTATTTCAACAAAATACCATTCGTGATGCTATGATTGCGGGCGCAACGCTCAATATTTTCAATAATAATGCTGACCGTGTGCGCTTGGCGAATATTGCTCAAACGGTCAATGTTTTACAAGCAGTGGTATTGACAGAGGGAGCAAAAATGGTTTTGACACCGACTTACCACGTTTTTGAAATGTACAATGTGCATCAAGACGCGCTCATGCTACCCCTCAGTATAAAATGCGAAAACTACGCTTTTGGCAATGAAAAACTGCCTGCGGTATCGGCTTCGGCTTCAAAGGATAAAGCGGGTTTGACACACCTCTCCTTGGTGAATATAGATGCTACTAAAAGCCAAGAGGTAGCCATTAGTCTGAGGGGCATGAAAGCAACGAAAGTCACAGGACGTGTGTTAGCGGCATCTAAAATTCAAGATTATAACTCATTTGAAAATCCCAATAAAATACAACCAACAACTTTTAATGGCAGTGTTTTAAAAGGAGATGATTTGAAAGTCACTTTGCCACCTGCATCCGTAGTTGTTTTAGAACTCAAGTAACAAGCCCTGAATGGGCGATATATGTCAGCATAGGGTAAAGCCCTATGAAAAACGAATTCAATGGGCAATTTTAAAAATTTAAAACAAGAGGCTTTTGAAGCCAATATGCAATTGCCCGAGTTGGGTTTAGTGCTTTTCACGTTCGGAAATGTGAGCGTGGTGGATAGGGAAAATGCGGTATTTGCCATAAAACCGAGTGGCGTTCCGTACTCAGTTTTAAAAGCAGATGATATTGTGATTGTGGATTTTGAAGGAAGGGTAGTGGAAGGTGAAAAACGCCCTTCGTCGGATACAAAAACCCACGCTGTTTTATACAAATATTGGGATAAAATAGGGGCAATTGTGCATACACATTCCACGTATGCAACCGCATGGGCACAGGCTCAAATGGATATTCCGATACTGGGAACGACGCACGCTGACCACCTTACCGTAGATGTTCCTTGCGCACCGCCCATGAGTGATGAGATGATAAAAGGCGATTATGAGCATGAAACAGGCTTCCAAATCATGAACGAATTTGAGCGCAGAGGACTTTCGTATAATGAAGTTGAAATGGTGCTTTTGGGCAATCACGCGCCTTTTTGTTGGGGTAAAAACGGTGAAAAAGCGGTTTATAATGCGGCTGTTTTAGAGGAAATAGCGCGCATGGCGTATTTGAGTTGTACGATTAACCCCTCAGTATCTCGCTTAAAAGAGGCATTAATAAAGAAGCATTTTGAGCGAAAACATGGTAAAGATGCATATTATGGACAAGGCTGTTGAATAATTCAAGAATTGTCCTAATTTTATCCTCATTAAAAATATTGAGTATTTCTGCAAACCCGACTTTTAACGTATGAATTGTGCACTCATTTTCGATATGGATGGTACTATGGTGGATAATATGATGGTTCACCACCGTGCATGGCAACAGAAATTAGCTGAAATAGGCCTAAATTTAACTTTAGAAGAAGTTATTGCTAACTGTCATGGTAAAAATGATGAGATATTGCAAAGGCTTTTTGGTGAAAAATATAATTTTGAAGAGCGAGACCGCATTTCATACGAGAAAGAGGCTGTGTATCGTGAAGTCTTTTTAAAAGATTTAAAATTGATAGATGGCTTGAATGATATGCTGAAAACGGCTTTTAAAATGGGGATTCCGATGGGTATCGGAACGGCAGCGCGTCCTGAAAATGTGGATTATGTCTTGGATAATTTGAATATTCGCCATTATTTTAAAGCCATCGTCACTTCAGCTGATGTGGATAAAGGGAAACCAGACCCCTCAGTATTTTTTATGGTGGCGGACATTTTAGGTGTAAAATATAGTAATTGTTTAGTTTTTGAAGACTCACCAACGGGAGCAAAAACAGCGGTGAATGCGGGTATGAAAGCTATTATTTTAACGACAACGCATAAAGCTGAGGAATTTTCAGAATTTTCAAGTGTGCTAAAATGTTTGCCCGATTATACTTCGATTGATATTTCTGAAGAAATGGAGGCATTATATTTTGCTCCAAATTAGATTAAGAAACCGTTTTTTTTAACAAACAATATAGAACAATGAAACTGACCAACTCGATTTTTTTAATCTCACTAAGTAGTTTACTGGTATTTTCAGCGTGTTATGATACTGAAAAACAGAAAAAAGAAAAAGAAAAAATGGAAGCTGCGAAGAAGCCACACATCGAAAAATCCTCTTTCGGTACTTTACCTGACGGACAAGCTGTTGACCTTTATACTTTACGGAATGACGAGGGAATGAACGTTGCCATTATGAATTACGGCGCAGCTATTGTTTCATGGACGGCTCCCGATAAAAATGGTAAGTATGAAGATATAACTTTGGGTTGTGATTCTGTATCGGGCTACGTGAAAGGAGTACCTTATTTCGGTGCCGTGGTAGGTCGTTATGGCAACCGCATTGCTAATGGTAAATTCACATTAGACGGTGCTACTTATACTTTGGCTACCAATAATAATCCAAATCATCTGCACGGAGGC
>JANMYC010000321.1:0-4153 GCA_031381715.1 Saprospiraceae bacterium | reverse complement strand
GTTCTTTGAGCATTTTCAAGTCTCTGATTTTTAGTGTTTCTTTCGTTATCTGTGACTATAGAGCCGTTAGCACCTTCAACTGAGCGCGTTGGGCGACTATCAGAAGATTCAGTTTTAAACTGGCTGCGAGAGTTTTTAACTACTCCTGATTCGCTTTCAGTAGCACTCGTTCTTGAGCGCGCTTCATCAACAGTTCTCGGCGTTTTATTCACTGACGTACCTTGGCTTCTACCATTACCATTGACTACACCACTTGGGCTGATGGGCTCTGATAGAGTACCATTTGCGCGTGGCTCGTAAGTTTTTCCTCTACTGTTATTCGCATTTACTCCAAATCCATTATTGGAATTATTTGAAAAACCATAGTTATTGTATCTATTGAAATTATTTCCATAGAAACCTCCATTAAAACCATTATCAAAAAACGGATCATAATATCCAAAACCACCATAGTTACCAAACTGTCCGCCAAAAGACCATGGATTATAACGTGCGCTGTTGAATAAACAGTAGTCATTCCAATAACGGTCATACCATCCTCCACGATTCCAACGATTGAATCTGTTCCAATTATTCCAATAACTATTTCCACCAAGAACTATAGTTACACCTGGGCGATTCCAACTATTATAATATTGTGAGTCATAATAATAATAATCAGAATAAGCAAAATCATAGTAATCAAAACCTCTCACTGGACGGTGAAAACGCTTGATACGAGATGCGTAATAATAATCATCGTAGTCATCATCATATTCATAATACTCGCCCTCATAAGCTTCGTTGTCATAATCAGAAGTATTGTCATAATTCTGATTTGACTGCGAATTATTATTCCTTTCGTTACTCCTGTAAGTAGGAGTAGTCGTTTTTGTGGAACGAGAATCTCTACTCGGATCGTAGTAAATATCATCATGTTGTGCGTTCAACGTTATAGTTGAAAAGAGCACAAATAAAACTGGAAAAAATTTATATAATTTCATAGCAAAGAAAGTTTTATAAGTGTACATAATAGTAACTAACAGTATCGGAGTTTTATAGGATAAAATTAGTATTTTTGCGCGGGCTTTATAGTTAAGACTTTTTTAATTTTTAAAAAAAAGTGTGTTAAAAGTGTTAAAGTTTTCTTTTTGTACAATTTTTTGAAAGGATAACCTTAACAACTAATAGAATTTACACCCGTTATACTTTAATAACGCTCAAAAGTTAATTAAAATGCTCTGTTTAATAAACAATATTTTAAATCAATTGATTCCAATTTAATACCAATCATTTAGTTATATTTTAGTTAATAAGTAGGCGTAAAGAAGTAAACGCTACTAGCGTGGGGCTATAAAATGTAAAAAATTCGGAGCAAAGCTGAGTATTTTTTACATTTTATGGAAAAGACTTAAAAAATTTGCAGTGTTTATTTTAGCCCAACTACTGACAACAGCAATTATTATTATTTATTGATATACTTTTTTTATGGCAAAAGAAATAACATCGAGAGAAGAGGATTATTCACAATGGTATCTTGACATTGTAAAGAAAGCTGGATTAGCAGATAACTCACCTGTGCGTGGCTGTATGATTATCAAACCGCATGGTTTTGCGTTATGGGAAAATATCCGTGATACCCTTGACAGAATGTTCAAAGAAACGGGGCATAGCAACGTTTACTTTCCACTTTTCCTTCCAAAAAGTTTTCTCGAAAAAGAAGAGGAGCATGCAGAAGGCTTCGCTAAAGAATGTGCTGTTGTTACACATTACCGACTAAAAGCGGATCCCAATAA
The DNA here is from genome assembly GCA_031381715.1 of Saprospiraceae bacterium. Lineage (GTDB taxonomy): Bacteria > Bacteroidota > Bacteroidia > Chitinophagales > Saprospiraceae > JAAFJT01. Next base: position 2,378 of record JANMYC010000321.1, on the reverse strand, counting down.
TAAAGGGAAACTCATCGCAGACCCTGAAGCTAAGTTGGAGGAAGAATTAATTATTCGCCCTACTTCTGAAACCATTATTTGGGATACTTACAGGAACTGGATAAAATCATACCGGGATTTGCCGCTTTTATATAATCAATGGGCAAACGTGGTTCGTTGGGAAATGCGCACGCGTCCGTTTTTACGCACCACTGAGTTTTTATGGCAGGAAGGGCACACTGCTCACTCTACCTCAACAGAAGCAGTAGAAGAAACGTTGAAAATATTAGATATCTACGCTGATTTTGTTGAAAATTGGATGGCAATGCCCGTAATAAAAGGTGTTAAAACTGCCAATGAGCGCTTTGCAGGTGCTGTTGACACTTATTGTATTGAAGCACTCATGCAAGATGGGAAAGCCCTTCAAGCAGGTACATCCCACTTTTTAGGTCAAAATTTTGCCCGCTCTTTTGATGTCAAATTTTTAAATAAAGAGAATAAAGAAGAGCTTGTGTGGGCAACATCTTGGGGAGTTTCTACACGCCTCATCGGAGGATTAATAATGACCCATTCAGATGATGATGGCCTGATATTACCACCTAAATTAGCGCCTCAACAAGTGGTGATAGTGCCTATCCCTAAGCCCTCTCCCGAAATTATGGAAGCTGCGAATAGTATCGCAAAACAACTAAAAGCTAAAGGCATCCGCGTAAAAATTGACGATGATGAAACCAAACGCCCAGGTTTCAAATTCGCTGAATATGAAATGATAGGTATTCCAGTCAGAGTGGGAATAGGTGCCCGTGATTTGGCAGAAGGTAAAGTGGAAATTGCCCGCCGTGATACAAAGGAAAAAATGAGTGTTTCTACTGAGGGGGTAGCGGATTATATCCAAACTTTGCTAGATGATATTCAAAGTAACCTTTTCAATCGAGCAAAAACCTATCGTGATGAACACATCACTTCAGTCGATACTTTTGAAGAACTCCAAAAGGTGCTTGATGAAAAAGGTGGTTTTGTATCAGCACACTGGGATGGAACGAGCGAAACAGAGGATAAAATTAAGGAAATAGCTAAAGCGACTATCCGCTGTATCCCTATTAATAACCCACTTGAGGATGGGAAATGTATCCTCACGGGTAATCCATCCAAGCAAAGGGTTTTGTTTGCAAGATCTTATTAAATCTTATTAAAATATACAATCCGAAAGAATCTGAAAGGTCTTTCGGATTTTTTTAAACAATAGTAATTTTTCAATATTCAATGTATCGTTTATTTTTAAAACCTATATTCTTCTTATTTTCACCAGAGCGAGCGCATAATCTGGCGATGATATTATTCAAAATAGCCTTAAAAATGCCTATTTTGAATATCCCTTTTAAAAAAATATATAAAACAGAGAACCCACAATTAGAAAAAAAAGTATTGGGTTTGACATTTAAAAATCCCGTCGGGTTAGCAGCCGGATTCGATAAAGATGGTCAATATTTAGATATATTGCCCAGTTTAGGTTTTGGCTTTGTGGAATTAGGGACTGTTACGCCTTTGGCACAAGATGGTAATCCTCAACCCCGTCTTTTTCGTTTACCTGCCGATGAAGCACTCATCAATAGAATGGGATTTAATAATAAAGGTGTGGATAACCTTGTTAATAACCTTAAAAACTATCGAAATACTGAGGTATTAAACCCCGAAACCTCGGCGGGGGTAATCATTGGAGGAAACATTGGTAAAAACAAAGTGACACCCAACGAAAATGCTACCAATGATTATGAAATATGTTTTAATGCTCTTTTTGACTATGTCGATTATTTCGTTGTCAATGTCAGTTCGCCCAACACACCCAATCTAAGAGAACTCCAAGACAAAGAGCCGCTTACAAAATTGCTCTCTCGCTTACAAGTTTTAAATAAAAATAAAGGTATTCCTAAGCCTATTTTATTAAAAATAGCTCCCGATTTAACGAATTCTCAACTCGATGATATTTTAGAAATTGTAAAAAATACGGATATAGCGGGTTTAGTTGCAACGAATACAACTATATCAAGAGCCGACCTTGAAACGCCCCCCCTCAGTATAGAAGCCATTGGGGCGGGTGGATTGAGTGGAAAACCGCTTAAAAATCGTTCTACTGAAGTGATTCGTTATTTGCGAAAAGGAGGTGAAAAAAATATGGTAATTATCGGAGTAGGAGGAATCATAACTGCCGAGGATGCTCTTGAAAAAATAGAGGTAGGAGCTGATTTAATTCAAATATATACGGGTATGGTGTACGAAGGGCCAGAATTAATTAAAAAAATTAATACCGCTTTATTAGAAAAACGCTAATTTTACACCACATAAATCATTCATAATTCATCTTTATATTTCTGAAATAAAATGTCATTTGAAATAACAGG
>JANMYC010000285.1:0-5708 GCA_031381715.1 Saprospiraceae bacterium | reverse complement strand
ACAAGGTGCGATTCCAGTCGTAAATGGTCTACCACAATATTTCGCAACGAATGTGAAAGTAAGTGGAAAGACTGGGCACGATGAGTGGTACGCATGCGTGCAACACCACCATACAATGGGCGTAACTGCTCTCGAGAATGGTAAACAAATCAATGCGGATGAGAAAGTTTTAGCTTTTCAAGGTTCTTTGGTCGATAGAACAATCATTCGTAGGTCTAATTTCAAAGATGTAAAAGAGTTAGTCAAAAAATTAGAAGAAGAAAGAGAAGAGCACAAAAAACTCAATTCATATACTCTTTACCGTGGTCATCAAGATAATTATCAAAGCGGTTTACACTGGGCTATGCACGTTGATTTAAATACTTGTACGGGTTGTAGTGCTTGTACCGTAGCGTGTATGTCTGAAAATAATGTTCCAGTTGTCGGTAAATTTGAGGTGCAACGCCATCATGAAATGACTTGGTTACGTATTGACCGTTATTTTTATGGAGATGTTGAAAATCCCAATACTGTTTACCAACCGATGATGTGTCAGCACTGTGACAATGCTCCTTGTGAGAACGTATGTCCAGTGAACGCAACAAACCATAGCAGTGAGGGTCTTAACCAAATGACTTATAATCGTTGTATTGGTACGCGTTATTGTGCTAATAACTGTCCTTATAAAGTACGCCGTTTTAATTGGCAAGATTATACAACTGCTGATATTTTCCCATGGAATGAGCGCGACTTGATGGGAAAAACATTAGGCTTCAGCACTGCAATGCCTTTTGGTGCGGATAATTTAACACGTATGGTGTTAAATCCAGACGTAACAGTTCGTACACGTGGCGTTATTGAAAAGTGCTCTTTCTGCGTACAACGCATTCAAGAAGGTAAATTGGCAGCTAAAAGAGAAAGTCGTCAATTAACAGACGGAGATGTTAAGACAGCATGTCAATCAGCTTGTCCTACGGGAGCTATCACGTTTGGTAATAAAAACGATAAGGAAAGTACCGTGAGTAAATTACGTAAATCTGAACTCAATTATGTTGTGTTGGAAGAAGTAAACGTTGCACCGAATGTTACTTATTCTGCTCGAGTTGTGAATAAAGTTGAGAAATTGGATTCTTAATTTATACATTTAAGGAATATAGGGAATTACTAAATGTACCCCCTCAGTATTTCATTGTTTTTTAGAATAATTTAAAAGCTTTATAGAGTTTTATATAAAATTGATTTAAGAAAAGTCAGTTTAAAAAAGTAAAGTAAATGAGTACAATAGTTTCTCCTATTAGAGAGCCGTTAATTTTAGGTAATAAAACCTATCACCAAATTACAGAAGATATCTGTCGCCCTACGGAGGCGGCTCCTTCTAAAGAGTGGATCATTGGCTTCATCGTAGCAGTATGTGGTTTAGGTCTATATTTCTTTTCAGTGATATGGACTGTTTGGAACGGTATCGGTTCTTGGAATCTGAATCGTACAATTGGCTGGGGCTGGGATATTACCAACTTCGTTTGGTGGGTAGGTATTGGTCACGCGGGTACCCTAATTTCAGCTATTTTGTTACTATTTCGTCAAAAATGGCGTACTGGTGTAAACCGTGCGGCTGAGGCGATGACAATCTTTGCGGTAATATGTGCTGGTCAGTTTCCAATTATTCACATGGGTCGTGTTTGGATGGCGATATTCATTTTCCCTTATCCTAACACACGTGGTCCACTTTGGCCTAATTTTAACTCGCCGCTTTTTTGGGACGTATTCGCGATTTCAACTTACTTTACAGTATCACTATTATTCTGGTACACAGGTTTAGTACCAGATTTTGCTACAGTTCGAGACCGTGCTACGGGTTGGAGACGTAAAATGTACAGTAATTTAGCATTCGGTTGGACTGGTTCAGCCAAACATTGGCAACGTTGGGAGTCTTTGTCCCTCGTTTTGGCGGGTATCTCTACTCCGCTCGTATTATCAGTACACACTATTGTATCTTTTGACTTTGCTACTTCGGTAATTCCGGGTTGGCATACAACTATATTTCCACCCTATTTCGTGGCAGGTGCGATTTTCTCTGGTTTTGCAATGGTATTGACATTGATGTTAGTGGTACGTAAAATCTTGCACTTAGAAGATTATATAACTGTTCAGCACGTAGAAAGTATGAATAAGGTTATACTTCTGACGGGTTCAATAGTAGGTGTGGCATATTTAACTGAGTTGTTTATCTCTTGGTACTCAGGGTACATTTATGAGCAATTTGCATTCTACAATCGTGTATTTGGTGAATATTGGTGGTCATATTTCGGTATGATGTTGTGTAATGTTGTTTCACCTCAACTTTTCTGGAGTAAGAAATTGCGTACAGATTTGTGGGTAACATTCTTTATGTCTATTTTCATCAACATCGGTATGTGGTTCGAGCGTTTTGTAATTATTGCTACAACTTTAGCGCGTGATTATTTGCCATCTTCTTGGAGCTATTATTCACCTACTTGGGTTGAAATTGGACTTTTTGTGGGATCGCTTGGATTATTCTTCACCTGTTTTTTAATATTTACTCGTATTGCTCCGGTAGTAGCTATTGCTGAAGTTAAAGCTATTCTGAAATCTATGGGAAATCAATATGTGAAAAATAATACTGTTGCAGATCACGCTCTTCATCATGAAGAGGAAGAAGAACATGCAGCTCATGGCGGACACGGACACCACTAAGCCATAAAAATAAGAAAGATACTGGGGAGAGATAGTCAAGTACTCTAATTTTGAAAGATTTTAATTTTAAATAAAATGAAGTTTTATAATAAAGAAATTCTCTACGGCTTGTACAATGATGAGACTGAATTGCTCAGGGCTGTTAAGAAAGCAGGGCGCGATCATCTTGATGTTTGGGATGTTTTCACTCCATTCCCAGTGCATGGGCTCGATCCAATCTTAGGCTTAGAGGAATCACGTTTGCACCAAGCTGGTTTTATATACGGTATGACAGGTACATTGACTGCTTTCTTGTTCATGACTTGGGCTTTCGTTAAAGATTGGCCTATCATATTTGGTAATAAGCCTTATTGGGCTGTTCCTGCGTTCATACCTGTAACTTTTGAGTTAACAGTACTATTCGCAGCAATTGGTATGACAGTAACGTTTTACACTATCTGTGGAATGGGGCCGGGTGTTAAAAATCCAACTTTAGATGACCGTATCACCGACGATAAATTTTGTGTTGCTTTCGATGTAAGTGGAGCAAGCTCCACGGAATTAGAATCATTAAAAGGCTTCTTCAAAAACACTGGTGCTGCTGAAGTTAATACAAAGCGAATCTAAATTAATATAAGAGAACTTAGGATAAAATTCATTGAAAAATTTTCAATAAAATGAATAATAAATATTATATAGGGGCATTTCTAACTATCATGTCTTCATACATTTTCGTAGCGTGTTCTCCCGCAAAGGGTAACAGCACTGGACATGAATACATGCCCGATATGGGTCATTCTGTTGCCTACGAAGCCAATAGAATTGATGAGTACTCACTTCATACATGGAATGAGCAAAGTGTACGTACTGTAACGCAATTGTGGGGTACACCACGTAAGCCAGTCAAAGGCTCTATTGCTCGTGGTTATGTAGGACTAAGCGCTCATACAGATAATGTTGATTATGCAGCTCAAATACATGGCATGGGTAAAGGCGTTTCTACTCCAATAAATGGGAGTGTTCCTTACTACTATTCTGATACTGAGGAAGAACGTACAAGGGCAAATAAAGAAATAGTTGGTAATCCATATCCTATAACTAAAATTCGTCTAGAAAAGGGTAAGGAACTTTGGAAAGTATATTGTGGTATCTGTCATGGTGATAAATGTGGGGGTAATGGTTATTTAGTCCGTGAAGATGGTAAATATCCGGCTCAACCCGCGAATCTGTTACTTGATACTTTTGCAAATGGTAACAACGGGCGTTTGTACCATGCCATCATGTATGGTAAAAATGTTATGGGTAATTATGCTGATAAATTAAGTTATGAAGAACGTTGGGATGTTATACATTACATACGCTCGTGTCAAGCTGAGGAGAAAAAGCTGGTTTACAATGAAAACCAAAATACTTTGAAGCCAATAGTTGGTGTCCCTGACTCATTATACAAGGCAATGGTGGCTAAAAAAGCACCTGCTGTGAAAGTCACTTCTGAGAAAAAGCCTGCTGATGCACATGGTGAGACACCTCATACTGAGGGGGGTGCATCTGGTGGACACAGTAGAAGAAGATAAGATAATTCATATTTTTATTTAAAAGAAAAATATTTTAAAAAACGAGGTAACTCGATTTCATAATTAATATAATATGAAACAGTTTACATTAGAGTCAACACAGAAGAATGTGCTGTTCGGTTTGATGGGCTTAGGCGCAATTTGTTTAGTTGCATCTTATTTTGTTGATCCTTTAGGTGACGCTGGTCATCACCTCCGCTTTTGGACAAATCTTTTGCATAACTCTGCTTTTTTTACGGGTATTGCATTTACTTGTACATTTGCATTAGCTGCTACTTCTATTGCCTATGCAGGATGGCATACTGCTTTCAAGCGTGTATGGGAAGGGATGAGCTTGTTCTTACCAATTGGTTTGGTGGGTATAGCGATAGTGGGTACTGCAGGTTACTTTGGCATCCACACTATTTATCCGTGGATGGATCCTTCACATGTAAAAGGTGACGCTATATTAGAGGGGAAAGCCGGTTTTCTAAACTTCGGCTTTTATTTGCTTGCACTTGGTTTTGGCCTTGTTTGGTGGTTCTTTGCTTACAAGTTTCGTCAATTTTCCACCCAACAAGATGAATCAGGTAATGATACAAGCTATCCTTGGTATAAGAAATTGAAGCTATATGCAGCTATTTTCCTTCCAATTGCAGGCTTTTCGAGTGCAGCAGCAATTTGGTTATGGATGATGTCGATTGACCCACATTGGTATTCAACGATGTACGCTTGGTATACTACTGCAAGCTGGTGGGTCAGTGCTGTTGCAATCACGATTCTACTATTACTTTATTTAAAATCAAAAGGATTCTATCAAGAAGTAACCGAAGAACATTTACATGATTTAGGAAAGTTCCTATTTGCATTCTCAGTATTTTGGACTTATTTGTGGTTCTCTCAATACATGCTCATTTGGTACGCAAACATTGGTGAAGAGACAATTTATTTCCGTCAGAGGATGGGTGAGTTTCCAGTGCTGTATTATGGTAACTTTGTAATGAATTTTGTATTGCCATTTTTAATATTAATTAGAAATGATACAAAGCGTAAATGGGGTACATTGGCTTTCGCTTCAATTTTAGTTTTAGTGGGTCACTGGTGGGATTTTTTCCAAATGATTAAAGTAGGTCCCTACAAAGAAGTAATGAATCATCAAGCAGCGCATGCTGCTGGTGCTCATGCTGCAGCAGGTCACGGTGCTGAAGCCGCACACCAAACAGCAGAACATGCTGTACAAGGTGCAGAACTCATAGCGAGTGGAGTAGTTGAACTGGCAACACCTGCTTTGGATGCCTTAGAGAAAACTAATCTTGAGAATTTCTTTCATTATAGTTCAGATATGACTGCGGGTTACGGAATACCGGGATTGTTGGAAATAGGTATTTTCTTAGGTTTCGGTGCACTTTTCGTATATTCAGTGTTGAGTAAGCTACAAGGTGCTGCATTAGTACCTAAAAATGATCCGTACCTTGAAGAAAC
>JANMYC010000283.1:0-3864 GCA_031381715.1 Saprospiraceae bacterium | reverse complement strand
TAATATTTAAATGCCACGGGGCCGTCGTCGTATTTTATGGTACAATTGCAGGTAGCTGTTTCGTTACCTTGTTCCATACATTTCAAATCCACGATTTCGGAGTGTAAAGCCTGAGTTTGTTCAATTGTATTGGACTCAGTGAGGGCTTTTACAAAGGCTAATTCGGGGCCAATACTTATCATTTGAGCAAAATTCAATTGATTTTTATTGACTGCATCTTCCCACGCTCGTACTACAGTTTCAGGTGTGTTGGGTAGTTCTATTTTAACGGGGACGGCATTAGAATTCGGAGTTTGCTGCTTTTCAGTTTTATTACATGACAAAGTAGCTAATATAATAGACGCAAATGCGATATTTCTCATTTAATTATTCAGATTTATTCTCAAAAGGACTCCTTTAGAGTATGGTGGTGATTCCAATCACAAAGGTATGACATTTTACCCGCTCTTAAAAAAGGTATTTCAAAAATTGTACTCATTTTTTTTGTTAATATCTAAAATGATTCATACATATAGTGGAAAGCCTTAGAAATACCTTAGGGATAAAGAGAAAAATCTACATTTTTTAAAGCTTTAAAATAGGCGTACAACGTATTCTGCAAAGCTTAAAATTAGAAAAACCGCCACTTCTAATTGTCTAACGCCGAGAAAAAAGTAAACCGCCGCCAACAATTTCTTCTGAAGGAATATCTAAAATGCCTGAATTATCGTTAAAACGTGCCACTATCTGATAATTAGTCGCCAGCGTATTGTAAAAATATTGCTCTGACAAAAAAGTGAAAGGATAGCTGATTACTTGATCATCTACATCCGGTGGCAAACCAGGAGGGCCATTCCAACTTAATTTAGAGTGATGAATAGTTATGAAATCCCTATTTTTTCTATTGAGTCCAAGGCGATTAAAAAGTATGAATCTTGAATCCAATTTGAGCAATATATCTAAGTATTGCTTAGGTTCTTCAACACATTGAAGCGTCCCAGATGAATGAACCAAATCAATATTACCCAAAAACTGAGCGGCTGAGTCTATGGAATCAAAAAAAGATAACTCCTCGTTAGCAAAATATTGACCTGCTTCGGCTAAAGCGGGAGTTTCTACAATTGCCCACTTCAACTTTATACTACTGCCAAATATTTTTTTAAAATCGTGATAATGGCCGCCCAAATTGCCCCCAAAATCTAAAATATGAAAAGAATCTTTATCTGGGTATGAAGCAATTAATTTAGTAATTGAAAGCAGTGTAAAAGACTGAGTAGTTGTCAGTGTTTTATCTTGATTTATTTTTTGTTTTTTCAGAAAATGCTCCATTTTGTATTTCAAAACATCAACCAAGAGTTCATTTTCATACCCGTTTTTTGAACAATAGGTCAAAGCATTTTGGTAAGAATCGAATACAGGATACTTCCGAATTCTAATCAGACGATCAACTGTATTATAAACAAAAGGAGGAAGTACGTTTTTGACAAATTGGCTAAGATTTGGCATTGTTTACTTAATTTAAAAGCTTTGCTTGCGAAAAGCCTTGAAAATGAAATAATAAAAGATGAACAATGACAAAGTTAGTATTACTTTTTAAATAATTAGTATTAATTCATTAAATAATAGTATTACTTTTATAATAAATCAAGCAAATCACTGTTTCGAAAACTCATGATTTCTGATAAATAGCTCAGTGGACGATATTAAAAGATGTCAGCAGTTCCGTATTTAGAAATTCTACGCTGAAAATAAATGAGTCCCCCTCAGTATTTTATTATTCTATTAGGTAAAAAATCGGGAAGTTGAGCTTTAAAACCGTGTCTCTGCTTTAAGCTGTGGTAGGGCTTATTTATATAAAAAATTGATTACATTTAATTAAAATAATTATATAATATGTTTATTATCAATAAAATAAATTAATTTTACTCTCAATGCCTCAGTATTTTACCACATAAATTGTCACTGAATTAGATAATATTCTAAGTACGAATTACTGCATGACCAATTGCACATTCTAAGCACCGCTTTTTATCGCAATACTCATTTTTTAAATGAATCAAAGATTGTGTTCGGTGAGCGGATTCCAAAGGAATTCCTAAATTATGCCACCCCTCAGTAATAGTATTACTTTCAGGTTTTATTTGTCTTAAAAAGTCAAAAGCGCGATGTATGTATTTATCGTCCTGTCGGCTTTTACCGTAATAAAATAAGAACGGCACAACTACATTAATGATAATGAGCTCGATGGTCTCTTTTCCTAATCTTTTTGCCCGCGATACTGAGGGGGTATCCAAAACGTAGTGCGTCAACCAATAATCCGACACTTCTACATTGAATAATTTTTCAATATCCGTAATCTCTTGAATGTCAATAACTTTTGAAAATAGATGCGAAGATTGATGTATCAAACGGGCTAACTGAGCCAAGCGAACCGTCGGAAAATTAGCGGGGCGCAATCTCGAAAATTTCCATGCCACAGTGGCAATCGGCTTGAGATTGTGTTTGTGTTTTAAAAATTGATATTCTTTTTTCAAAGCCTTCGGATAGTCGTCTTGAAACTCATTTTCGAGCAAACCTGCTTGCCCAAATAGCAATGCTTCCACCTGAAAAAGCTGGTTTTTATGTTTGGATAAAATGATGTTGGGCAGTGAACGCGCCAACCATTCCATCGGCTCAGCGTTCACTTTTACACCGAAATATCGGGCAACAAATTGATAAAAAGTCTCTTCCCAATCGTTTTTATTGCGCTCCAATGCTACAGCTATTTCAGCCGTTTTTCTATCCAATCTTTCAATCAATAACCGCTCTAAAAAAGCCGTTTTTACCAAATCAGAAACTTCAAAAAAATGATGCTGACAGGGTATCCAATGCTCATTATTCAATAAAGCCCAATACTTTTTAAAAATCCCCTCGGGAACTCGATGCCTAAGTTCCAAGCATTTCACCCCCTCAGTATGTCCATTGTTTTTAACTAAAATAGGCGTATCTTCATCTAAAACAACGTGTAAAACCACATTCCTATACGCCTCATCATGCTGATGCCCATGTTGAAGCCAATCCGAAGATTTCAAATGCATTTCAATATTACCTGCCCACGTCACATCCGCAATGCGCACGCGAGCATTTAGGAAATCGGGACCCGCATTGGTATTGTACTCCCCAAATTCGAGCACTTCCAGAGTGTCCCCCTCAGTAGTTACGAGATTTTGAGTATCAAATCGGCGTGTTCGCCATAGGTAGTGAAGAAAGTTTTCATGCATAGTATGTCGGTTATTTTAGCCCAACTAAATACGATTCAGTTATTGTATTTTCTGAAAGCCTAAATTTAAAACAGTATTTTTAAAAAACAAAATATAAACATTGTAAAATATTGATATTCAAATAGTTGTAAAAAATAAATATTTTAAAATAGAATTTTAAAGTTTAATTCACTCATGCGCAGAATGACAAAAGCCGAACTTGATTGCTCAAATTCGGCTTTTTATTAAAACAAATGATTTTATTTAAGGTGCAGCAGCTAAAACTATAAGAAGCAATATTAAACTGAGTGCAACCGAAGCCAATAAGCCGTACCATGCGCCTTTGATGGTTTTTTTCTCCTCTTTAAACGCTAAATAAGCTACCAAAACACCGATAGCACCAGCAAAAAAGCCCAACAAAAAACCTATGCCTACGCTACCGTCAGGGTCTTTACTTGCGTCTTTTTTGAACTTGTTTTTAGCCAGTTTCAAACCTAATTTCTGCTTCCAAGTAAATTTATGCCCAGCTTTGGCTTCAATTTCTTTGATAGAAAGGGTTCTAATATCAGCCATTGTAATTTCTACTTTAGCTGGAGAACTAACCGAAGCTTTTTCAGTTACTGTACTCGTACGTGTTTCCAAAGCT
>JANMYC010000234.1:0-2700 GCA_031381715.1 Saprospiraceae bacterium | reverse complement strand
ACCTGATTCTTGCCACTCCTTTATTATGGGCTCCATCATAGATTCTGTTCTTATTTCTTTTTCCATCCGTTCCTTTTTTGTTCCTCACAAAGGTACTCAATCACCTTTCTTCTCACAATAAGCTCTTCCTCGAACGGATACGAGCATTTGAGCATCCCGTGGTAGCACAGTTGTTTTATATCATCGCGCCGACATCGAACGGCTTCCAGATTTACAGGCTCAAGTCGAAAAACTACGGCAGGAAAAAAAGATACTCCGAGCCAATTTCGTTCAGCTAATCAATTAATCAATGAGCGATTATCGGAAATGGATACCGATACTCGAATAGCGTTCGAGAAGCGCACGGCAGGAATGCCCACCGTACCGAATCGAATACTGGAAGCGGCATATACCATAAACACGTTTTACCGAAAGGCTCCATTACTGTGGGAATGATTCAAGTTTTCTCGATAAACCCTCGGCGAGGCCTTCTCGATGAATACTCGAAAAGCCGCTCAGTTTTGCAAAACTGAGCGGCTTTAAAGCATCCAAAAACAACAAAATATTATTTGGCTTATTTAACAGCTTATTACAGCAATGCCTCTGGGTTGCCGTCTTTGAGTGTTTTGTAGCTATTTTCACTTACCACCTTTTTTCCCCTTACTGTTTCCAGTCGTTTCAGTGATTCCCCGGCTGCTTGGCCGACTTTTAAAACGCTCTTAGATTTTACAACTAAATTCAGTAGGAAATCTTTTTTATTCAGTTTTATTCAGATGAAGTATTCAGAATTTCATATTTCTAGCGTTTTTCATAACATAAATCGAAACTTTACGGTCTTAAAAACAGGGCTATTTAATTCTTATTCCTTGCTTCTTTTGTTAATTTAAACGGACGTCTATTTTAACATCTCCTTACCCTTTTTGAGGTACTTCTAATTTGAAAATATCTCTTTGCCAACTGTCGATATGTTGATAGCGGATATCAATAGACTTGATGTTAGTAGTGTATTGTTCGAGTCAATAATAGGACATATTTTCATTGATTTAGAAGTCAAAAATGCCTTGTCCAAGTTCTACTTGCCCAAAAAAATAGTCAAAGGATAGAAACAAAAAACGCCCTTACAATAAGCAAGGGCGTTGGAACAAACACGATTATGTCTATGTCAACACTAATTTTTATTAGTTGATAAATGATTTACATCACTCTACCATTCACATCATGAATGCTCAATTTTGCACTATTCGTTTCAGGCAAAATGAAAGAAATAGTGGTTTCAGCAATGAATGGATTTGGGCGATTTTGATGTAATTCATACTCTGGATTCTCTGTTTTAAGTGTTCTATCCTCCCTCAATATCCTCGACGGAGTTTACTTATGTAACCTTAAACAATAGTTTTATTATACTCTTAAAAACATTTATTTCCAACCGCCACCTAATGCTTTGTACAGATTGGTTACAGCAGTAAACTGGCGTTGTTTTACTTCAATTAATTCCAATTTGGCAGCCAGTGCCTCACGTTGTGCTGTCAAAACCTCTAAATAGTTGGCTCTGGCAGATTTGAATAAATCGTTGGCAATGCTGATTGATTTTGTCTGCACTTCTACTTCTTGGGCTTTAAAACTATATCGTTTTTCCAAGTTACCAATATGGGTTAATTCATTCGATACCTCAAGATAACCATTTAAAATGGCTTTTTGATACTCATACATGGCTTGGATTTGTACAGCATTCGCCGTTTTAAATTCAGCCATAATCGCATTTTTGTTGATGATAGGGCCCGCCATTTCGCTCACCAAGGAGTAAGCAATTGATTCGGGCAGTTTGTACAAATAGCCTGGTCTAAAGGCTTGAAGACCGAACGTACTCGAAATGCCCAAAGATGGATAAAACTCCAATTGTGCCACTTTTACCTCCCAATTCGTTGACAATAATTCCATTTCAGCGCGTCGAATATCAGGGCGATTCCTCAATAATTGAGATGGGATACCTGCTTTTATAAGACTTGGTACTTGCTCTGTTAAAGTTGCTTTATTGCGCACGATTGGTTGCGGATATCTGCCCAACAGGAAGTTGATTTTATTCTCAATCTCGGTAATACCTTGCAAAAACTCATATTCCATGCTTTGAGAATTCAGTATTTGCGCTTCAAATTGCTTAACAGCTAACTCCGTGACGACTGCTGCTTGTTTTTGTACTTTCACCACTTCCAATTGTGCTTGCTGCAATCTGATATTTTCTCGAATGATGTCCAGCTGGTTGTCCAAAGCCAATAACTCATAATAGCTAAGTGCAACTTCGGCAACCAAACTGGTGCGGACAAAGTTTCTACCTTCAAAACTTGCAAGATATTTTGCTAATGCTGCGCTTTTTGCATTCTTCAATTTGCCCCAAATATCTATTTCCCAACTTGCTCTTAATCCACCAGCAAAATCAGTGAGGTGTTCAGGTACGATGCGTCCAGGTGTAATCTCGGCGGAGGCATCTCCTGCGCCTTGTGACGTGTAAGTGCCTACTTTTTCAATACCTATTCCCCCGCCAGCTGTGACCATGGGCTTCAACGCTCCTTCCCTAAAGTGGACTCGATTCTGAGCAATATTAATATCCTGCAAAGTCATTAATAGCTCAATATTATTCTTGATTGCCGTGTCAATGAGCGTGATCAGATTAGGGTCATTAAAAAACTCTTTCCAATTCAAATCTGCCGAATTGGTCGTGTCAGT
>JANMYC010000231.1:0-2336 GCA_031381715.1 Saprospiraceae bacterium | reverse complement strand
AAATTCTGAAAGATAATACTCCTATCACCTTTCAGAATTTCGGAACTTAAAAATTGTTATTAAGTTATAATAACAATATGAAATCTAACTAATACTATAAATCATAACCCGTCTATTTCCTTCTTAGAGTGTTTCGTCCTCACACTCGCCCGCTCTTAATGTATTTTTCAATGCCGATAATGGGTCTAAACTGTTTGTTATAACCCACTATCTGCATCTTTGTACTTGACGTGATAACTATGTGTTTATTTGCTTGCACCCTCCTTACACGAGAATGTGCGGATAGAAACCGGCGTGTAAAGATGAAAAAGAATTGAGTTTTCTTCAATGATTAGGCTAATCATTTTAAGACATATCCTACTTTTAGCTACTGTATTAACAAGGTTTTTGACTTTTATTCAAGTACTTTGTATAAATAATTAATGAGTTTTTTTAAAATAGTACTTTACCAGAATAATTAATGGCAGTTTTTAATGATGAATTATCATCCTTATTTGAACAAATATGGATGGTGACATCTTCTTCGGAAATTCCGAAATCTTACAACACTAATTTAACAAAGGATAGCGCAGTTTTTAAATCGTTGGGATTAGCATTTGTGGTTTTAAATTACAAAACCTCCCAATTTGAAACAGCAGGTGGTGATACTTTAGGATTATTGGGACTAACACCACAAAAAATAATATCCAGTAATGCCTCAGATGTCTTTAATTTTTTACCAATCGGACAACGAAAATTTTATTTAGAGTCTTTGAAATGGCAAAAAGAAACTTTAGAGAATCTTTCAAACGGATTAAAAGCAGTTAAGAGCGTATTGAATTATGCCATCACCTTCGATACTCCCTCAGGCGAAAATAAAAGGTTACTGGTATTTAAAGAACACCTTGAAGAAGACGGAAACCACAACCCCATCAGGATATTGATTTTTTTTAAGGATATTAAGCATCTCATCAAAGATAACTGCTTTTGGTGTCGCATATCATTCAAAAGCGCAACTGAGAATTTGATTTCCTGCTACCATTCAAAATTAGGTATTATTGAAGGCGATATTATTTCAAAAAGAGAAAAAGATATTCTCAAGCTGATTGATGAAGGCTTTTCCACAAAAGAGATAGCGGAAAAACTATTTATTAGCCCCGTTACCGTCAATAACCATCGAGCCAATATGCTGTTGCGAACCGGAGCAAAAGATACCACAGCCTTGGTTCAAATAGCGCATATGTGTACAATACTCAAATAGCGTTTACCCCCTCAGTATTAGAGCATAATTAGAGTACTATGCTTTTAATAACAATAAAAATACATTACGTTTTTATGGCATAGATTTGGCTTAAAAAAAAGAAGTCATTTCAAATAACATAAAAACTCTATAAACTATGTATGGAATTGTAAATAAAACCATTGAAGAATTAGTAACCGAAAATTTTGGTCATCAAGCTTGGGAAGGCGTTAGGAAAAGAAGCGGTATCGAAGTAGACTTTTTCCTTTCAAACGAAGCATACGACGATTCTATCACTTACCAACTCGCCACTGCCGCCTCTGAGGAATTAAATATCACTCTTGATGAAGTGATGATTGCATTCGGAGAGTTTTGGGTACTCAGTACAGGAAAGAAGAAGTACGGTGCCATGATGGAAGCAGGCGGCTCCAACCTCAAGGAGTTTTTAATTAATTTACCTAATTTTCACAATAGAGTGAGCTTAATTTACCCGAAATTAGCTCCCCCGGAGTTCAAAGTCAGCCATGTAGTAGAAAATGGCTTACACCTGCATTATTATTCACACCGCCCTGGTTTGAAAGAATTTGTTAGGGGATTGATCCAAGGGCTCAGCAAAATGTACGATGTGAAGACTCAAATTGAATTAATAGAATCACGTGATGCTGGCAGCAATCATGAAGTTTACGCTATAAAATGGTAGATACTCATAACTATAATCCGCCCATCAGTGGCGCGCATTTTGAAAAACTATTTCCCTTTCACTTTATTATCAACTCTTCTTTGAAAATAATAAAGTGCGGAAGAAGTATGCAGAAACTTTTCAAATATGAAGAGGGCTGCGATTTTGAAAAGTACTTTACCGTACATCGTCCATTTTTTTCAACTCCCTCCTTCAGTGATTTAGTCTCCTGCCAAGATATACTAACTATTTTGGAGCTCCAAGGCAATCTGAGTAAAATCAAACTGAGGGGCCAATTCGAATATTTAGAGTCCAATAATACTCTTTTATACATAGGTACTCCGTGGTTTTATGATATTAGCCAATTACCTGCTGAGGGATTAAAAATGCAGGATTTTGCCCTATTCGATACGCAACTGGATATGTTACAAGCTTTGA
>JANMYC010000185.1:0-1693 GCA_031381715.1 Saprospiraceae bacterium | reverse complement strand
TGAGCGCGAGGAAATCACGGTTTCCCCAAAAGAATCCATACGATAAACCCATAATTAGCCCTGCTGTAAAAACGCCCAAAGTGCTTAGTTTATCAAGCATCATCATGGCCGTCATGGAGACACCGCTGAGCAACATGCCTAATGAATAAAGCCTTGAAATAGGGAAATAATTGAGTAAAAAACCATTAATCATAAACGTCAACGGGATGCCCGTGTAAACAGCCAATTGAAATATCACAACCAAACTTATATCATCCGAATTACGCATGATGTATGCCCCGATGAACAACTCAATAATGGGGGTCACCATGCCATATATCAAATTCGTCAATAAAAGTACCCGCATACTGAGGGGGTGCTCTTTGAAAAAACTGAGTTCTTTATTAAGCATGTTCAGCAGCTTTTACAGGGTTTAACAATTCGGTTAAAATGGTTTCAATTGAAAAAGTTGCCCCACAAATGACTTCATCGGAAGCACCATAATACATCGTAATTTCGTCCCCTTTCACAATATGCCCATTGGTAAAAACCACGTTTCCGAAGAAGCCCGTCAGCTCATAAGGGGCTATTGGTTCAAACAACGGATTGAGGGAACGGGCAATAACTTTTGCCGGATTTTTAAGGTCGAGTAAAATCGCCCCCAAAGCATAGCGGTTGTTATGGTCTGCCCCATGATAAATTTCTAACCAACCTTTAGCCGTTTTAATCGGCGCAGCACCCGCACCAATACGGGCAGAATCCCACATACCTTCTCTCGTTTTCAAAATACACCGATGCTTTCCCCAATGAATCAAGTCTTCTGAAACGGCTATCCAGATAAAATTCCCCCCTAACGCAATGCCCGAAGGACGGTGAAAACAATAATATTTATTGTTAATTTTCTCTTCAAACAAAGCACAATCTTTATTATGAGGCGGTAAAATCATCCCAATTCTATCAAAATGTTGCCAATCGCGGGTTTGCATCAAGCCCACTCCTACCCCGTTTTCAGAAACTTGGGTATAAGTAAGGTTATAAATACCATCAATAAGGCTGACTCGGCAATCTTCAATGCCATAGGTTTCTAATGCGCCTTTACCGAAAATCTTTGATGGTAGATTTTGGGGTTCATAAAAATGAATCCCATCGTCGCTGCACACCAGCCGCAAATGAGAAAGCGTCGATAAATATGTTTTACCGTTAAAACCGACCATACGAGCATCCGATAAATCGAGCAGAGGGTCATCTTTTTTAAACTCTAAAATTTCCATACCGCCATCTTCTCTAAGAATGGGCATCGAAATCATTCCTTCTTTTTGAATGGGGCGTTCCGCTACGCGTAAAAGCAGCCAAATTTTTCCTTCAAACGTAAAAACGCCGGGATTCAGAACACTTTCCACAACAAACCCCGCTTGGCTCGGCTCGATATCTTTTGTGGTGAGTATCGGATTTTGAACGAATCTGTTTGACATTATTATTTTTACATTAAACACATAGACACAGTAGAGCACATAGTTATTGTATTTTTTAAAACTATGTGTTCTATGTGCCTATGTGTTAAGCTCCTAAAATTTAGTTTTTAACAAATTTCAAAGCACCCAAACTTTTACCATCTTGCACAAAATTGATGAAATATGCGCCTTGTGGATATTGGCTGACATTGAGTGGAAATTGACCCGCTGGAATTTGGTTTTTACCGTAATTCACAGCATCA
>JANMYC010000143.1:0-1895 GCA_031381715.1 Saprospiraceae bacterium | reverse complement strand
GTATCGTGATACGTATCACTGTTGTGAAGAGTTTTTGACGTGAAAAATATGTAAAACCAGCGTATAACTTTCGTAAAACTCAACAAGGAATAATCGGTTCTATGTTAAAATATATGAATGATGCAAACCTCAAATATTGCTCATAAAATATAATTAATAACGAAATTCAGAGATAAATAAAATACGAACTAAACGCACTTTATCCGAACATAGTGCACTTTAAACGGATTATATTCGGATATTACTCGAATTGAATTCGAATCAAGTGCGGATGATAACATCTTTAATTCGTGTTGATAATGGGACTTATGTTGATACCCAAAACCTGCAAATCAGGACATAATTCTCTAAAATTAATGAAAGCCTTTTAAAACTGACCTATTACATATTATAACTAAACAAAAAAGTCGGCTCTAAATCAAGAATCGACTTTTGCATAACTCAAAAAAACAAGAATACATTTTTATATTAAAATGCTGCTGCCTTAATAAATTGACGAAATATGGAATGAATAGGCACAAATTTCTCTCCATGCTCTTTTTCTTTTATTTCGGTAGAAAGGCTTTTGCGTAGTAAATTTGTGATACGCATATCCAGTTCTACTGGGTGAAAGGGCTTTGATAGGAATTCATCTGCGCCGGATTCTAAGCATTTGATTCTCAGAGCACTTTCTTTACCACCACTCAAAACAACTATGGGCATGAACATGTTCATATCACGCATGGAATGAATAAACTCTATGCCATTTAATTTAGGCATATCTAAATCAGTAAGGATTGCATCAGGAATTAAACCTTTTTTAATTGCTTCAAGGGCTTCACTTGAATCTGAGAAAGTAACAACTTGGTATTTTTTTTCGAAAAAAATAGCCAAGAAGCGGCTCATGACGGGAGAGTCGTCAATGATAGCGATAGTTAGTTTTTGCATTATCTCTTCTTTTGTAAATTTTGGTCGTATATTATATTGTTCAGATTCTTGATGCAATTTATACCCAATTAGCGGTATTTATTTTTAATTTTTCGGTTTTTGACTTGTTTTAAGGGAATAACAGTATGTTTTACGCTTTTTATTTATCAGACCATAGGGGTTAAATAATAAAATAATGTTTTTTCTATCAGCTTTTTATTAATTTTGGAATTAATATTGTTATACTGTTAAGAACTTAACACTCCTCCATATGATATAGACCACTTTAAAAAAAATCCGTAAAATAGATAATCACACATGCCAAGAATTAAAATTTTAAAATACCAATCCACAAATGGTAACAGCATTTTGACATATACAACACCAACAGATTTAATAGAACAACTTATTGAAAAAAGCAAAAGGAAAGTGGCTGATGGCGTGGAGGGTTATATGGCGGACTTTTGCGTCCGATATTTTAAAAAAACAAATAAACTGATGTCCGATGAAACGCCTAAAAGGTTTATACAAGATTTGAAACACTTTAAATTTATTGAAGTGTTGGATTAAAGGTATCTTCTTTGTATCTGTTTTCGACGTAAAAGCTAACTCCTTACTGAGGGGTTAGCTTTTGTATTTATAATGGCTTTTTGTTAAAAAAATGTGCATTATTTTTTTAGGAAAATATAAAGAAAACTGACTAGTTTCTCTTAAATACCTCATTGCATACCCGAAAAAATGATTTTACATTATTGATTATCAATATTTTATGTAAATAAATATAAGAGTTTATCGTCAAAAATGTGGCTTTCTAAATTCAAAAAATGGTTTAAAAAAGAGGTTATTTAGGCACAATCTTTACATTGTAAATATAAGAAGCACCCATGATTGGTACACACACACAGAGGGATGAAAAAATCGTTATAATACGGAACTAAACCATATTATAAATGAATAAGATAGAATTTGAACAAATAATTGAGCGAGGC
>JANMYC010000093.1:0-2015 GCA_031381715.1 Saprospiraceae bacterium | reverse complement strand
AATAATTACTCGTTTTTAAGTCTTTAAAATTACCTTCACCCACTTTTAAGCCTTCAAAATTACCAAGGCACTCCATTTGATAATCGTCAGCAATAATTATTTCAGCATGAATATCGCCTTTAACATACATATTACCATGATTATAACTACCGCACAATATATTTTCAACAACGACATTCCCCCAGACAGAAATAACCTGTCCTGCGGTAGCAATATTTTTAGCTTTTAAATCACCTATAACCAAAAGATTTATCCCATAATCCGTCTCTCTATTCCATATCGCACCATCAACTGTCAAAGAACCTATGACAATTATAGTTGAAGGCGTGTTTTCATCCTCATAATATTCAAGATTTAATTCAGATACCTGTAAATCTCCTTCAAAAAGAAAGACACTTTCTCCATAAATACCATAAGTCTCAAGAAAATGGTGAATTGGCTCTAAATGATTGAACCGATTTCTTATCTCATCAATGTTTGAATTAATAATTACTGTCATCTTTTTGCTTGAAATTGAGTGAAAAACGGTTTTATACTGAGGGGGGTATAATGATTCAAGAAAGCGCCAACACATAGTTCGTACTCCGCCCCCCCGAATTTTCTTTATTTAAAACGCCTTTATTCATCAAATCTTGAATATCTCTCAAAGCCGTATCAGAAGAACATTTAGCGATTTTAGCCCATTTTGAACTATTGAGTTTGCCTTCAAATTGCCCTAATAATTTATTGAGCATCAAAATTTGGCGTTCATTCAAAATCGTTGTGGCGTGTTTTTCCCAAAATTTGGCTTTTGTCAAAACCCTTTCCAATGTCGTTTCTGTTGTCATTAAAGCAACCGTTAAACAATCTAAAAACCATATCAGCCAAGCCGTTATGTCGTAAGAACCTTTCTGCATTTTTTCTAAAACAGCATAATAACCGCTTCGTTGCACTTGAATTTGAGCCGACATACTGTAAAAACGTTGCGAACTACCGTCTGCTCGCGCCAATTGCATATCCGTAATCGCTCGAGCGATACGTCCATTGCCATCGTCAAAAGGGTGAATTGTGATAAACCATTAATGAGCAATAGCCGCTTTCAAAACAGCGTCAAGACCTTGTTCCGCATTGAACCATGTAGTAAAATGCTGCATTTCTGTCTCCAATTGAGCCGCATCAGGTGCTTGAAAATGAACCCGTTCTTTGCCAAATCCACCAGAAACGACTTGCATAGGACCTGTTTCATCTTTACGCCATTCGCCAACCATTATTTTATGCAAACCACTTCTGCCTGTCGGAAACAAGGATGCTTGCCAAGCGCATAATCTATCGGTTGTTAAGGGATTTTCATTGTTTTGCGTTGCATCAAGCATCATTTCGACAATGCCATCTACATCTCTATCGGACGGAACAAGCCCCAAAATATCCATACCGAGATGCCGCGCAATCGAAGAACGCACTTGTTCGGGTTGTAAAAAAACGCTTTCTATTTCAGATGTTTTTAACACATCTAAGGTCAATGTTTCTAAAACGGCTTCTTGTTTCAAGTTAAAACCGAGCATCAGCATTTTACCGATGAGTTTGCCTTGCAAATTCCGAACGGCTGCCAACTTGGGGAGCAATAAATCATTGTCCCAAGTGAAGTTTGTCCAGTCTTTAAGTTGATGTATATACGGCATCGTATCTTTTATTTTGGGTCAAAAATACGAAATGCGGTGAATAAGTGCATTATTCGCCGCATAATTTGCGGTGAATAATAATGAAAGGGTGATTTTATTAAAAATACTGAGGGGGTAACTGATTTACATATCCCCATTTATCAACGCCCATTTATCAAAATCTCTATCCACAGCCTGTCCATCAATGGCTTTTATCACCCATTTATTTTGCGGTGCATTCACATCATACGTTATTTTTTCTCCATTGGGAAATTGAAATTGCGTTCTCAATTGTGCAGCATTGGGATTGGATTGAATAAGTGATTTTAACAGGTTTTCAACCGCATTATCTTCAAAAACAGCCATTAAACCCAAATT
>JANMYC010000092.1:0-3689 GCA_031381715.1 Saprospiraceae bacterium | reverse complement strand
ATGTAATTTCAGTCTCTAAATAAGAATAGGCTTTTAAGATAGACTCTATATTGTTTATTTAAATGGGTAATTTAACAATAAACTCCGTACCGACCCCCTCAGTACTTTCGACTTCTAAAGTGCCACCATGCCCTTTGGTAACAATATCGTAAGCCAATGAAAGCCCTAAACCGGTACCTTGTCCAGTAGGTTTGGTGGTAAAAAAAGGTTGAAAGATTTTAGATCGAACATTTTCGGGCATACCCGTACCGTTATCCTTTACTTTTATAAGAATTTGGTTTTTAAGCTGTTGAGTAGTTACAGATACTGTAGGGGACCACGATGAAGGCGTGGAGGGAGTATATGTTTGTCCTGCTTTCACGTTCTGGAAACTTTCAAAGTTTCCAGAACGTATTTGATTGGCTCGTTCATTCACGGCATAAAAAGCATTATTAATCAAATTTAAAAATACGCGTCCTAAATCTTGCGGAATAACTTTAATCTTGGGCAAGTTTTCATCAAAATCAGTTGTAAAATCAGCATTAAAGCTTTTGTCCTTTGCCCTTAAGCCATGGTAAGTCAAGCGTAAATATTCATCGGCTAATTTATTGATGTCGGATATTTCTTTTACTCCTGTACTCGTGCGGGAGTGTTCGAGCATTCCCTTCACGATATTGCTCGCGCGTTTGCCATGATGGCTTATTTTCTCTTGATTTTGACTTAAATCATCGAATAATTCATTGATATACACATCGTCTTTTTCAGGTTTTTTAAGTTCCTCTTTTAAATCTTTAACCAAATCCACGCTCAATTCAGAGAAATTATTGACAAAGTTCAATGGGTTTTGTATCTCGTGGGCAATGCCTGCCGTAAGTTCTCCGAGGGAGGCCAATTTTTCAGACTGTATGAGTTGGGCTTGAGTGGCTTTGAGTTGTTCAAGAGCTAATTCTAATTCTTTCTTTTGTTGGGTGAGTTCGGCGGTTCTTTCGGCTACTTGGTGTTCAAGTTCTTTTCTTTTGGCTTCAAGGGTTTTCTTTTCCTCTTCCTCTTTCAAACGCTGGATTTTTTCTTGTTTGTTTTGCTTTTGCGCATAAATACCAAAGCCTGCCATCCAAAGCAGCGAAAATGTTTCGCCTACTGTGAAAATGCTCGATAAGGATTTATCAAGGTCAGGAGATAATAAATTTAGACCATCTTTGAGGATAGAAACAATAAAATAGGGCAGCACTGCTATCATGAGCATACGAGCGGAACGAAAATCCCTTACTTGATAAATTACGTAGAGTGCGCCTAAAAAAAGTAGATAAAAGAATGAATTATTAATGAAATCCCAAGATAAAATTTCGCCCAAAAACATTAAAACCAAAGTCCCTGCCCAAGCATATTTTATAGGCATATCCCATTGTGGCAATCGTGCGGGTGTTTCTAAATATATGCGCAAATACTTAGCAACGCCGGCGGTGATAAGAGTTTTTGCAGCAATAGAGACAATATCAAGAGCCATTTGATTTATATTTTAAATTAATAATTTTGGAAGCCTTTGAGAGACCAAGTTAATAATAAATTTGGTCAATTCTCTTTACTTCTTTCTTTTGAAGGTCATTATGTGTATGGGGACTGAATCAAGCCAATTATACTGAGGGGGGGCTAAAAGTGAACAAGGAAAGAGAGTAGGGTAGCCTTACCCTAAATCCGTACATATTTGTAGATGTTTCCCACAGATTTACCCCCTCGGTATAGACCGTATAATAATCACTATTTTCAAACGCTATTTATTTATTCTGAAACAAATTAGAAATCTCCGTAGCATTTTTATCAGTAGCCCTCAAGCGTTGACAAAGTGTTTTCATAATCCCTTTTAAAATATTGGGATTATTCTGTAAAACCTCATAAAAAGGATGTTGACTGAGTTGCAAAAGCGTACATTCTTCTATAGTAGTGGCAGTAGCTGAGCGCGGCTCTGCGTCCAAAAGAGATAACTCACCGAATATTTCGCTCTCGCCTAACTCTGCAATGGAATAATCACCGTCGTGAATGCGCACTGAACCTTTATAAATCATGTATAAACTATCACCCTCGTCGCCTTTTTCAAAAAGAACAGTATTGGCAGGAACGACTTGCTCGTTCATTATATAAGCCAAATCTATCAATTCCTGTTCTGGGGTGAAATGAAAGATTGCCGAGGCTTTGAGCATTAAAACTTTTTCAACTAATAACATATATTATAAATCTTGTATGATAAATGATGCAACTTTTAATAGTTTAAAATTAAGGTTGAATACTTCAGTTTTTAAAAAAGGTAAAAACTCCGAATTTATCCCGCTTATTTTTTATTAATAATATTCATTAAATGTGCCCTCGTTTCAGCTTCAATTGGATGAAGTACTAAAGAGGGATTTTTTTCTAAAACTTCGGCTGAAAAAGTATCGGGAAACTGTGATACGACATACAAAACAATGGATTTTGTCCAAGATTTAAATGACCGTCCGTTAGAGAGGATAGTCATCAATATTGGTTTTTGAGCAGCTGTTATTGCTCCAGTTTGGGTTTTATTTTTATTAAAACTGAGTATACCTTCCCATATTTTTTCGAGATTGGTGAAATGCTTTTTAGGAATTATCAATTCCATTAATTCTAAAGCATTGCTTTGTCGATAGTCATTTTCCATATCAAAAATATGTAGAATCCGCTTAGTATGCTGATGACCGTAGAGAATACCGCTCAATTCAATACATTCTCTGAATTGGTATTTCACCTCCTCGTATATAGCTGATTGAATTCTTACATCACCCTGAGCCACTGTCCAGTCGTTGAGAAGTATGTATTTATCCATAATTTCACTCATATAATTATCCAAAAGGGACTCAAATAAAGGTAGTTTTTCGGGAGTAGGAACGTACCTCTGCTCATAGAAAATGTGAATGAGCTTCCCATTGTCAGCATCTTTATTTGCAAAAGAATTTAATAAAAATTTCAAAGAATGCGTACCTTCTATTTTCGTTGCTATTTCTATTAAAAAATCAACCAATTCAGGGCGTTTAGCGGTCAGTTGCTTGGCATGATTTTTAAAAAAGTCATCACCGTACATACTCATCGCCTGCACAAAGGCATTTTTATGTTGCGGATTTTGAACATAAGCATTGATAACGATATCTATCAAATCAAACTGCTTGTGTTTGCAGGCAATTTTCACTGCTTTTATGACTATTCTATTGTCTTCATCCACCAATAATTTTTTAAGCATTTCAAGTCCCTGTGGCTCTATCATCTCTTTATCGAGCACATTGGCAGTGAGCATACGGGCTTCAAAAAAGTAAGAATCAACCCTTTTTTCCATAATATCTATCGCCTCTGCTTTTGAGCTTCCGCCACTTCTTATCATCGAAATCAATATTTCGGCAGTGCTACTATCTATGGGTTCATCCAATATATATTTATAATTCTCGACTTCAGAAGGTTTTAAAGATAAAATAGTTCTCAGCGTTAATTGCTTGAGTTGCTCAGTTTTCAAATTTGGAAAAGCCTGTTTTAAATATGGTAGAAGATGTGTTGTCTTCTTTTTTCTAATATTATCCAATATGAACGTAAGTAGCTGAGGATCCGTATTATTTTTAAAAGTTTGACCTAAAACGGCATCATAATCTGAAAAACCAGAGCGTTCAAGCATATCTAAGGCGTAAATAATTTCAATCGGCTTTCCAGTAATTATT
>JANMYC010000091.1:0-2082 GCA_031381715.1 Saprospiraceae bacterium | reverse complement strand
GGATGCTTTTAATCAAAAAATGAAAGCTTTGAGCGATATTAATAGTTGGGATATTGGGGCGGCTTTGTGGGTGCGGGCATACTTGGCGCATACTGAGGGGGTTGTCAATTTTAGTAAAATTATACAACCACTTGAAAAAACGGGCTTTGGGTTATTCTGTGGGTTCGATTACAGAACTTATATCATTGTGCCAGACGGTAATTATTTTATCAATCCAGTCGAGTCAGGTAAAAATTTGACTTATGGTAAAACAGGTGGTTTCCTTCAACTTTCTAAGAACTTTTTATCGGAAAGCCTGCGTCTCAGTGCCACCTTACGAGCCGACAAAGCTGATTATTTTGATACTAAAATAAACCCTCGTTTTACGGTAGTGTATGCGCCTTCGGATGCTTTATCTATCAGGGCTTCGTATCAAAGCGGGTATCGTTTTCCAAGTATTTTTGAAGGTTTTTCAAATATCAATAGTGGTGGGGTGAAACGTGTGGGCGGTTTGCGCATTATGTCGAAGGGCATATTTGAAAACTCTTGGTTGCGCTCGTCCGTTGACGCATACACGGCAGCGTATAACAAAAGCATCAATACTGAGGGGTTATCAAAATCGGCAGCCATTGAAAAAAATAAAGGCATTTTACAACGCAATACATACACGTATTTGCGCCCAGAATATATCCGCTCATTTGAGTTCGGTGTGAAAAGTTTGAGTTTTAAAAATAGATTTTTTGTGGATGCTGATTTTTACTACAATCGGTATCGAGATTTTATGGGGCAAGTGGAAGCGTATATTCCTAAAACACAGAATGCGGATTCCATACCTATTGCCCTATTAACCCGCAGCTTGCAAGACCGTTACCGCTTGTGGACGAACTCACAAACGACAGTTTATAATTATGGGGCAAGTCTGGGCGTGCGGTACAAAATAACTGACCAATTCAGTTTTAACACCAATACATCCTATTCAAAACTTGACCGAAAAGACCGCAACGATGGTCTCGAAGATGGTTTTAATACACCGAAATGGATGGTAAATGGTACTTTAACTGGTGAAAAATTGTGGCAAACGCTCAATGCCAGCTTGACAACACGTTGGCAAAGTTCATTTAATTATTTATCTTTTTTAGTCAACGGCACAGTGCCTGCATATTGGACAATGGACGCCCAAATGGGCTATGTTTTTACAAAATCAAAGTTAAATGTCAAAATTGGAGCGACCAATTTATTGAACCGTTATTATTACTCCATGCTTGGAGGGGCGCATATTGGCGGATTTTATTACACGACTATCATGTATAACTTGTAAAAATGCCACTTTTTAAACCTAAATATAAATGGACCAAATCGAGTTGATTTTACTTTTTTTCACTGTAGCTGCTGTTTATGCATCGGCAGGCTTTGGTGGCTGGTCGAGTTATTTGGCGGCGATGGCGCTTTTTTCTATTAATATGACGACGATGAAATCCACAGCACCTAATTCAAATTATTCGCTCATACTGAGGGGTTAATCTTTCATTTTAAAAAAAACGAAAAACATTCAATATGACAAGATACATTATAATAGCCTTGTGGCTGCTATCCACAGCCACTATCAGTAAGGCGCAAACCTTAAAGCCAGATACACTCTACCTATCTGTCTTTAACACAGGCACGCGCCTACAATTCACGCAAGCCGACTTCGGTGGCAACATCACCCAAGACCTTATCGGCACTATGGCGCGAGCCTTCGATACCGTCATGGTATTGAAGCAAGGCAACATCACCGATAGCACAGGTAAAAAACGGATGCAGCACCAAGCTGAACGCAGTGCCAATAAAATATCCAAAGATTTAAAGGATAGAATCGTCGTCATAGAGCTCAACAAAGACGTAGATGTCACCGAAACCTGTATCAATATACAGCGAGGCGGTGCAAAAGCCCTCATCCTCATCTACAACTCCGATAAAAAATTAGACTTTTGAAGAAACGCTGAAAAACGGTTTTAAAAAAAAGGTGGCAAAAAGGTTGCAATAAAGTATGCAACTACCAAAAAGCGACCAAATTTGCCACGCCATAAGTTCGGTGTTGTCAAGTAGTGTCAAAAGTACGAT